>JBFLXS010000568.1 GCA_040755795.1 bacterium
TATATAGATGAAAAGAGTTGTCAACACTCACTCAAGGTCTGACCCCAATATCCCCCTGACCCAATATCCCCCTTCTTAAACCAGCATATATCAACGATAGAAGCATATTTTAGAGAACACCCGCCAGCGACGATTAAAGAGGCAATGGAAATAATAAATAAACAGACGGGGATAAAGCGAAGTGAAGTGCGAATAGGGGTATTTCTTAAGCGTGCAGGATTAAAGCGTCGCAAAGTAGGTATGGTGCCATCTAAAGCCGACATTCAGGAACAAGAGAGATTTAAAAAAAAACTTTAGAGCCCCGTTTAGAAGAAGCAAAAGAGGGTAAAAGAGCCCTATTCTTTTTAGATGCATCTCATTTTGTCTTCGCCCCATTTTTAGGCTATCTCTGGTGTTGAACACGACTATTCATCAAGGCTCCTGCGGGGAGAAAAAGATTTAATGTTTTAGGTGCTTTGAATGCTATAACCCATCAACTCATTACAGTAACTAATGAGAGTTATATTACCGCTCAAAGTGTATGTGATATACTATGGAAAATAGCCCGACTAAATTTAGGTATACCCATTAGTCTGGTATTAAATAATGCTCGTTATCAAAGATGTAAGATTGTCAAACAACTGGCTGATTCGCTCAATATTGAACTGATTTTCCTTCCCGCTTATTCGCCTAATCTTAATCTTATTGAGCGACTTTGGAAATTTGTAAAAAAACAATGTTTATACTCAAAATATTATGCTGAATTTTCTATCTTTAAAAAGGCTATTATTGACTGTTTAGATAAAATAGATTCATTTTATAAACACGAACTTGATGCGTTGCTAACTCTAAATTTTCAGACTTTTAAAAAATCACAGTTTGTGAACTTTTAAAGTATAGATAAAATACATGGAGGTAAAGATAAATGGGAAAAAATAAATAAATCCGTTTAATCCGTGTGACAAATTTTTAATAGTAAGGGGATTTAATAGTAAGCGGATTTAGCAGATTGAGCAGATTTTTTTTATTTTTTTTCCGCTCAATCCGTTCAATCCGCTTACAATAAAAAATGTAATCTGTTTAATCAGCTTACAAAAAAATTCGACCTATTTCACAGGTTGAAATTTTTTTAACAGTCCCCTAATTCCCTCAACACCTCTTTCAAAAAACCAATACCTTCTTCCTCTTCTGTCCATTTTAAAATCAAGCAATTGGTTTTTCTTGGATTTAGTGTTAAATATTCCGGAAAGGTAGTGACTAAAGAAAGAACTTTTGGGATTAATTTTTCATCCGACGGTAATTCAATGGTCATATATCCTTTAGAGATACTCAAAGAGGTAATACCGACTTTTTTTGCCATCAATCGCATCTGGAAAAGTTCTAAAAGCCTCTGGACAGGCATTGGGATTTTCCCGTATCTATCCACCAATTCTTCTTTAACTTCTTGTAAGGCATTAAAGTCTTTACAGGATGACAGTTTTTTATAGACGGCATATCGTTGAGCAATATCTTTAATATATTCTTCCGGGATATAAGTATCACAGGGTAAATCTATACCTGGCAAGGTCTCATCTACGATTTTTTCTCCTTTTACCCTGGCGACTGCCTCCTGAAGTAATTTACAATATAAATCAAATCCGACTTCAAGTAAATTGCCGTGTTGTTCAGGACCAAGGATATTGCCTGCCCCGCGTATTTCCAGGTCGCGCATTGCCACTTTAAATCCAGAACCTAAATCTGAAAATTCGCGTATTGCCTCCAATCTTTCTTTAGCCATCTCGGAGACCATAAATTCTGTTGGATAAAAAAGATAGGCATAAGCCATATGTTTTGACCGACCAACCCGTCCCCTTAATTGATAAAGTTGTGCCAGACCAAACTGCTGGGCATTATTAATAATAATCGTATTGACCGTAGATATGTCTATGCCTGATTCAATGATTGAGGTGGAGAGTAAGACATCATATTTATGGTTTAAAAACTCTAATGCTCTGTCGCTATTCAATTGATGAGTAATATTTCTACCTCTCATGTCATTCCTGCGAAGGCAGGAATCCATTCATATTCGTAAAATTTGTAACCGTTCAGGCTATATATCAAAAGTGTAAGAAAGGGGATAAGGAGATAAGAGTGATATGGAGATAAGATAATAGAA
>JBFLXS010000569.1 GCA_040755795.1 bacterium
GAAAACAATGGCGCCTGTTATCTCCGATTACTGATTACCGATTACCTAAGTAACATGCAAATTCAATCTTAACAGAGCACTATAATCTTTGCGTTCTTTGCGGTTAATTTCTTTGCGTTCTTTGCGGCTAAAAAAGGATAAACCACTTAATCTTAAAAAAAACTTGAATATCGAGTATTAGTGAGAGAGAAGAATATTTTTTTCCCTACGTACCCTCTATGGCTACTTGACCAATGATGAAGATACTGAGGAAGAAAAGATTAGGGAAATGTATTCAGAAAGGTGGGGTATTGAATTCTGGTTTGATGAGGGGTAACCGTTCAGGGATATAGCCACAGAGTCATAGAGAACACAGAGAAAATATATAATCACGAATGAACACGAATAATAAAACTTGAACATCAAGTAATAGAAATTTATGGAAATTTGTTGTTTTTCACAATCAATTTCTACCTATTTCTATCAATTTCAATCTATTTCTATTATCTTATCTCCATATCACTCTTATCTCCTTATCCCCTTTCTTACACTTTTGATATATAGCCTGAACGGTTACCATTTATCAAATGTCACAGGTTAATTCGTGTCCATTTGTGGCTAATTTCTCTAATTCTCTGTGAACTCTGTGCCTCTATGGCTGAACGGTTACCCCTTGTGGTTGTCCACCTACGGAACGGACAGGGATAAACCCTGTCCTTACACTTCCGCCTTCTATCCTCTCTTATTTATCCGTGTTAATCAGTGGCTGAATAGTTACAGAGACGATTGGCAAATCCGAGCTTGTTTTACTTATTCCTATATTACCCCATTCATTACCCTATTTATAGGTTTATTACCCTATTCGTTTCCATTTAGCTGACTGTCCCTTACCCAGGCAGGTGATTTTCCCTTCTTTCTTCATCTGTCTGAAGAGAAGGCGAATCATATCTCTACTTATACCAGGGCATAATCGTTCAATATCAGACATAGAGAACTCGCCTTGCTGGCTGTTTATCGTTTGCATCACTATTTCTGTCTTTGCCCCTTTGGTCGATTTAATGCTACTCGCCCTTTGTTCAAATTCCTTATAGGCAGAATGGACAGTTCCTAAAAAATAATGCAGCCACGGTGAAATATCGTGCTTTGCCTCATGCCATTTTAAAGAGCTTTTCTGCAGGGCTTCGTAATATGTTTCTTTGGATTGCTCTATGATGCGTTCAAGGCTGATATATCTTCCAACTTCATAGCCGTGATGATATAATACCAGAAGAGTAAGTAGCCGTGATACCCTACCATTCCCATCACGAAATGGGTGGATACATAAAAAATCCAGTATAAGACAACCAACAGCATAAAGCGGAGGGTATTTCATCTGGTCAAGACTATGTCTATATAAAAGACATAGTTCTTCTATTGCGGCGGGTGTATCATTAGCATTTACAGGCTTAAAAATTACCTCAACTGAGCCATCAGGATTTTTTCTTATAATATCGTTGTTTATTTCTTTCCATTCACCTGCGTCGCCTGTCTCTGCATGGCTTAAACGATGTAATTCTTTTATTGTCATAGGTGTTATCTCCAAAGTTTTATATTTCTTGTGAATCAAATCAAGGGCATTGCGGTATCCTGCTACTTCTTCTTCTGACCTGTCGCGAGGTTTAGTTCTATCTATGATAAGTGGTTTGAGCCTTTTTCTCTCTACGGTTACACCTTCAATACGATTTGATGATTCAGCACTTTCTATTAATGCCATTTCAACAAGGCTATTAATAATCTGAGACGATTGTTTCTTATAGAGCTCCTGTTTTCCCTTATATTCTGATATAGAATTCATAAGCCAAACAGCCCCTAAAGGCAAATCTATCTCTTTCTCTGTTCTTTTAAATGAATTCATTAGGTTCTTTCCTTTGTTTGCATTAGGCTTCAGCTGAAGCATTAAATCGTTTGTAAGCGTTCAGGTGGTGTAACAAAAGGAGATGTGGAGATTAGGGAGATAGGGGGAGATATTATTAAAACGGATGTTCCACTGTAAAACAAACACTCCAATAGAGCTGAACATCTGTAAAATCAACAAGTTTGGCGACATGAACATAGCTTCTTTCTACTGACTACATTCGCTCCTAAGTGAGGAAGTGCTTTA
>JBFLXS010000570.1 GCA_040755795.1 bacterium
TAAAGCCAAACTCTCAAACCAGAAGAATGTCATTATCGAGATGCAGGTTTTGAATGTAGAAGGGTTTGAGAAAAGGATTTTATATAATGCGGCTAAGACATATTCAGCTCAGCTAAAAGAGACAGAGACATTTACCAGTCTTGAACCTATTATTGCTTTAACCATTACGGACTTTATCATGTTCGAGGATGTAGATAAGGTTATCACCTATTTCAATCTCATTGAAAAGGAGACTTTAATTAAATACAATGATGAAATCGAACTTGTTTTTATCGAATTGCCCAAATTCAAGAAGAATGAGGATGAACTGGATTCAATCAAAGATAAATGGATATATTTTATAAAGAATGCAGGTAAACTTGAATATACTCCAGAGACCTTACTTAAAGAGGTAGAAATAAAGGAGGCATTTGAAATAGCCAATACTGCGGGGATGAGTGAAAAGGAGTTAGAAATTCAATATAAGCGGCATGATTTTATCCGAATGCAAAGAGGTGCTATAGAATTCGCCTTAAAACAAGGGTTAAAACAAGGAATAGAACAAGGAATACAACGAGGAATAAAACGAGGGTTAAAACAAGGAATACAACAAGGAATACAACAAGGAATACAACAAGGAAGACAACAAGGAAGACAAGAAGGAAAACAAGAAGGAAGACAAGAAGGAAGACAAGAAGGGTTACAACAAGGATTACAACAAGGATTACAACAAGGAATACAACAAGGCAAAATAGAGGTAGCGAAAAGTCTTTTGAAATTAGGCGAAAAAGTTGAAAAAATATCACAGGTAACGGAATTAACAATAGAGGAAATCAAGAGTATTAATTAAATATCTTCACACAGACTTTTTTTTAAGTCTGTGTGGTTGGTTAATTTTAGCGTGTTATTCCCATCTTGTTTATTTTTTGCAGTGTTTTACCGTTATAGATTAGCCTGAGTTTATAAATGTAAATACCGCTGGCTATGTGCTCATTTTGGCTATTCCACTCAATTCGGGCGATGCCGTCGTTATCCACATCTATGTTTTTCTCTATTTGCCAGATAAGTTCGCCAATAATGTTGAATACCTCAACTTGCATCGTTACTGGCACATTATTCAAATTAGTCCTGGCACAAATCGTGGTTTTCCCGGTATGCGGATTTGGATAGTTGAATATCTCAAGAAACTCAAGGGTTTGTAATGGGTCAAATTGTGGGGAAGAAGGAGGTTTTTCTTTCACCGTTGGACCTGGATGTTCATAGGTTGGTGTCCCTGTAGCAGCTACACCCATTGCATCCTTTGCCTCAAAGTAATACTCGTATTTATCACTTACCTCATTTAGTCTAAAGATACAAAAATAAATCTTGCCAGTCTTGAAATCATTTCCGGATTCAACCACCATTTTAGCCTTTCCGACTAACTTATCATTATTAAGAATACAAATCTTAGGATAGTCAGCCAAAGGTGCATCGCCATCTTCATCTTTATATTTTACTTTAAATGTAAAATATGTCTCTCGAACAATACCTTCATGTGGCTCTAATCCGTCGGTTTGGAAACCTGTCTGTCCAGCCCATTCTAACTTTGGGGTATGACTGACCTTTGGTCCCACTCTCAGAATAGTAAATGGTCCTCTTGCCTCTTCCCCTTTATTATCCTTAGCATAAAACTTATATTTATAGGTTCCCGTAGCATTTAAAAAGATGGTTTTGGAATAAGTAGCTCCTTTAAAATAACTTCCATTGACATAATCCATTGTGTAGGTTCCGATTCCATAAGGCTTATCGTCTTTATAAATAAGGACAGCGGGATAGTCTGGAGCCGGTGGGTCAACATTAATATCCAGATATGCCGTATGAAAGGTAAAAGGGGTATCTGGCGCCCCGGAATCGGGATTACAACCATCTGTATAATCACTTTCGCCAGTCCAGAGGAGTAATGGTGAATAATTCACCCCTTCAACTTTAGGTCCTGAATGAATCGTTGTTGCCTCACCTATTGCCTCAACATTATTATTGTTTTTAGCCTCAAAGCGATAGCTATACGCATCACTGGCATAAGAATATCTAACATCATAAATCCCGTAAATTACCCCATCTGTATAATCGTTATCATTTTCATTTTCCTTTATGA
>JBFLXS010000571.1 GCA_040755795.1 bacterium
AATTTATGACGAATTACCAGGCTGGCAGAAAGAAATAAGTCATATTCGCTCTTATGATGATTTACCAGAACAATTAAAGGATTATTTAGCACGAATTAATGAGATTATCGAGGTTAAATTTAAGTTTGTCTCCGTAGGTCCTCAACGCGACCAGACAATTCTTTTGGACTCTTTTTTTGTGGGCCGTTAGCTCATCTGGCAGAGCACCGGCCTTTTAAGCCGGGTGCGGCTGGTTCGAGTCCAGCACGGCCCACCACTAATGTCGTGGTGAACAAATAACGCACGGAATTTGATTCTGGTAACTGGTGATTGGTAACTGGTAATTAAATACCGTTCGGCTGAGCTCATGACGAGTAAGCGTTCAGGTGGGGTAACAAAAGGAGATGTTGGAATTAAGGAGATATTATTAAAAAAATTGGTAACTATTCACCCTGTAGGAAAGTAGGGAAGTAGGAAAGTAGGAAAGGGAAAGAAAATGAATGAGAAGTTAGATGATTTTAGACAACTTGTAGTATGGCAAAAAAGCCATCATTTAGTGCTAAGAATATACGAAATAACAAATAAGAATAAAATAGTATGAAGTATTTTCTCCCTTTCCTACTTCCTACTTGCTTGGTATGCTGAATAGTTACAAAAATTGAAATTAGTAGAAACTAATAGAAATTTATGGAAATTTGTTGTTTCCCACGATCAATTTCTACCTATTTCTATAAATTTCAATCTATTTCTATTATTTTATCTCTATATCTTCCTTATCTCCTTATCCCTTTTCTTACGCTTTTGATATATAGCCTGAACAGTTACCATGACGAAACTATTTAACCAATTACCAATTATCCGTTTGCAAGTTATGAAATGTGATGATACCCCGTGCAAAACTTACTCAACACGACACTAGATAAAGAGGTTGAGGTTAAGGTTGCGGTTGAAGATGAGAAGAAAAAATGATTTTCGGGACGGTTCATTTTGAAGGCTCGCTCTATGATTTTTTTTCTGTAGCCAACAATTGGAAAAATTAGAAAATTGGGGTTATTTTCCTAATTTCCATTTTCCTAATTTCCTCTCATTGCTTCTTACCCAATTTAGCCAGTCGCAAGATTTCAAACAAAAGTGAACCATCCCGGATTTTCTACGCCTTTTGTAATTGTTCAGCCACTGATTAATACGGATTAGCACGGATAAATAGCAGATAGGAGAGGATAGAAGGCAGAAAACAGAAATCAGAAGTGGTTGTCGCCCGCTGGCGGGGGAGATTTCAGCTCCCATCAACGGGGGGAACTCAAATTGGCAGTCTATAACCTAACCGCACAGGTCGAAAAATACCAGAAGAGATTATCAAAAAGCAGGACAGAACATTCTCTGTTGAATAATTACAAATGATTTTTAAAATGGAGGGGAGACAAGATGCTTGCAAAGAAAGATTATGAACAAGAGGTTTTGAATGAATTGAAGAAATTATCACCTAAAAAGATGCAAAAGATATTAACCTTTATCCATTTTATCAAGTATGAGAAGATGTTTCAAGAGATAGACTCATCTCAGGCATACTTTTGGACAAAAGAGTGGCAAGAAGGAGAAAGAAAAGCAGATAAGGATATAAAAGAAGGCCGTTTATTTGGTCCATTTGATACTGTTGAGGCATTTAAAAAAGGAATAAAGATTAGAAAATGAAACTTTATCCCACAAAACAATTTGTAGAATGTTATGAAAGTCTATCTCCAAATATTCAGAGACAAGTGGATAAAAAACTAAAGTTACTCCTAGTTGACATTAGGTATCCATCGCTGCGGGCAAAGAAAATACAGGGGACGAATAATATCTGGGAGGCAAGGGTAACAAAGGAATATCGTTTTACTTTTCAGATAGAAGAAGAATTATACATCCTTCGTAAGGTAGGGACACACAATATTCTGAAAACTCCATAAAATAAGAACAAAACAAGGAGAATAAAGAAGGGCTGAAGAATTTCTTGGAGGTTAAAGATGTTAAGAACAATTTGTAAATCTAAAATTCATCGAGTAACGATTACCGAAACTAATTTACATTATCTGGGTAGTATTACTATTGATGAAGAATTACTTATCGCCGCAGATATTATGCCACAT
>JBFLXS010000572.1 GCA_040755795.1 bacterium
TTACTGATTACCTAAGTAACATGCAAATTCAATCTTAACAGAGCACTATAATCTTTGCGTTCTTTGCGGTTAATTTCTTTGCGTTCTTTGCGGTTAAAAAAGGATAAACCACTTAATCTTAAAAAAACTTGAATATCGAGTAATAGAAATAGATTGAAATTTATAAAATTCGAAGAATGTTGCGAAGCAAAAATAGGTAGAAATTGATTGTGGAAAACAACAAATTTCCATAAATTTCTATTAGTTTCTACTATACTTTAGAGAGGCATATTTTGTGATTTCCTGTTACTATCAACTCAGGTTATCGGTAAAGAGCAAGCAGTAGCTTGCTATCTCAAATTACCGATTACTGATTACCTGATTACCGATTACTTTAAATAATCACAATTTATACCCCACTGGAGTATAATTTCAATTTTTTTAATCATATCTCCTTATCTCCATAATCTCCATATCTCCTTTTGTTACACCACCTGAACGTTTACAAAAAAAGATATTTTCCTCTCTGTTTCTCTGCGTCTCTGCGGTAAAGGATTACCTGAACGGTTACGAAACACTGAAAATTCGTAAATCGTGTCCGTTTTCCGTATCCGTAATTAGGCTGAAGGTTTTTCCTCCTGTTGTCCTCTGCCTTCTCCCCTCTGTATTTATCCGTGCTAATCCGTGTTAATCAGTGGCTGAATAATTACTTTAATTTTTTTCTCTGCGTCTCTGCGTCTCTGCGGTGAACGATTACCTATTTTTTAATCCAATTCATCATTTTTCGTAGTTGAGCCCCTATTTTTTCAATGAGATGTTCGGAGTCCTTTTTAAGTAAGGCATTGAATACAGGGCGATTAGCATGGTTTTCTAAAACCCATTCTTTAGCAAAATGTCCATCCTGAATATATTTTAAAATCTCTTTCATCTTTTTGCGTGTTTCATCAGTAACAATCATTCTTCCTCTTGTTACATCACCATATTTAGCCGTATCGCTAATTGCCTGACGCATACCCATAATTCCTCGTTCATAAATCAAGTCAACAATAAGTTTTAACTCATGACAGCACTCAAAATAGGCTATTTCTGGCTGGTAGCCTGCCTCAACTAAGGTATCAAAGCTTGCCCTGACTAATTCTGATGTTCCGCCACATAAAACTACCTGTTCTCCAAACAGGTCTGTTTCGGTTTCTTCGGCAAATGTTGTTTCAATCACACCCGCACGAGTTCCACCAATGCCTTTCGCATAAGATAAGGCAAGTGGTTTTGCCTGCCCTGAGGCATCCTGATAAATAGCAATTAGATTAGGAACTCCACCGCCTTCCACAAATACCTGTCTTACCAGCCGCCCAGGACCTTTTGGAGCAATCATCACCACATCAATGTTCTTTGGAGGAACTATCTGTCCAAAGTGAATATTAAATCCATGCGAAAAACCCAATATCTTCCCTGGCTTAAGGTTATCTGCAATCTCAGATTTATATACCTGAGCCTGAAACTGGTCAGGAACTAATAATTGGATATAATCGGCTACATCAGAAGCATCTTTAGCCGATATGGGTTTAAATCCATTCTCAATTGCCTTTTCGTAATTAGGACTGTCCTTTACCTCAGCGACAATTACTTCTAATCCGCTATCTCGTAGATTTTGGGCATGGGCATGTCCTTGTGCTCCATAGCCAATGATAGCAATTTTCTTCCCTTTTAGAACTTGTAAATCTGCATCCCTGTCATAATAAATTGTTGCCATTTTTTTCCTCCTTTTTATTCTGGCGCTCTTTGCACCTTTGCGAAAGATTATTTGATAATCCCTAATTTACCTCTCTTAATTGTCTTGCCATCTGAGATAACATAGATGTAAATTCCAGAGGCAATTTTTTCATTGGCATCGTTTCTACAATCCCACTTCCACTCATTATTAATATCACCACTTATCTCTCTTTCAAACACCTTCTCTCCAACTATATTATAAATCTTTAGCTTTATTTTGTCAACTGGTAATTTACTAAAAGTTATCTCATCCTTTGTTGGATTAGGATAACAATAGACATCATTTATAGAAAAAATCGGTATGGGAAGTGGCACAGAACTAACTATCATCCTGAATGCCCTTTTATCTCCAC
>JBFLXS010000573.1 GCA_040755795.1 bacterium
TTTTCCCTGCTGGTTTTAATAAAAGTGCCTCATAAGGTTTACCAAGAATAGGCAGATTAGCTGGAAGACCAATAATTCGTGGTGGAACAGCTAAGTTACTACCAAGATGTGGTGTACCAATAGTAATTAGCCGTTTGACATTATCTGCTCCTCCATTTTGAATATAATACCTCGCTATAAGTCCACCTTGTGAATAGGCGACAATAAGTATTTTAGCATTAGGGTCTCTCTTCCAATCTTCACCATAATATGCTTGTAATATATCTTTTACTTTGAAAGGAAGAGATTTTTCATCTGATGGGTTATTATGTTCATCCAATCCTTTAAAACTCCCCACCTTATCCTCCCCACCATAATCAAACACCTCTAAGTAGAGCTTGGCAGGGGATTCAGTTTCATCAGGATACTTGAACCAAGTCATGCCTTTTCGTTCAGGATAAGGAGAAATTTTCTTTCGAGGATCATTAAGAATAGTCTCTCTGTATTGGAAGTACTTTTCCAGTTCAGGGATAGCGTCCCACCATGTTAATGCATTATCGTTTATACCATGGATGAACAATACAGGCATAGGTGCATAAGTTGTACAACTTCCCCATGATAATTCTTCAGCATTTACCTTGCTACTCAACAAACACAATCCTACTAAAATACAAATAATGAATTTCTTCATGACTTTTTACCTCCTTATTACCAAATATTATTAGGTTTTTTGTAAACAAAATGTTTTGGGTGTTTAATATCAGCAAATGGGTCTATCTTAAATTTTCTTTCCATATCAAATATAGTGAACCCTGGATTTGCTATAAGTTTTGCATCTAAAGAAATATATCCTCCATATCCTCCAAAACCTATGTCTTTTATCAGATTCCCATCTAAATCAAAAATGTAGCCACCTATTAAAAGTTTCTTTCCATCAGACAACCAGCCATAAAGATGGCGTCCATCAATCACCCTCCTCCTCTCACTCCCATCCGGTTTCATCACCCAAATCCACCCTTTACAAACAAAGGCAATTAAATCACCTTTGGGAGACCAGATGGGGTTAGTGTCATCAAATTTATATACTACTGTACCATCTCTTTGTTCTTCTGGAATCTTCGTTGTAGAAATCATTTTTTTATTACTTCCATCTGCATTCATTACCCAGATACTTCTATGTGCAGTATAATAATTTTCTTCTAAATATCTATCCCTTGGCTGACCAAGAATCCAATAGACTATTTTCTTACCATCAGGTGAAAAAGAAGGATGTATTCCGTGATGATCAAGCAATCGCTCACCTGTACCATTTACATTTATACTCCACATTCCCCATTCTAAATTATAGACTAATTTATTTGTATCTTCACAATATGACATATACGCATTTAATTTTGACCCTCCTGCCCACTCCCTACCATACCTTCTCTTATATTCTTTCTTTAACCTATCTATATTCTTCTCACACATTAGTTCCTTTATCTCTTCTTTATCTCTCCCATCATAATTCATCGAACAAAGATAATACTCAATCTTATCTACACTATACCTACCCATCTGAAGTAATGCAAAAGGGGTAAAGGCAATGTATGTACCATGAGTAACCTTCTTGATAAAGTAAATCTTATTACCCTCACCCCAGCAGGGTGCATAGTAACTTATCATATCACTATGCCGTGTAAATGGCCAAATAGCATAAGCATTTGATGAAACTAAGGCAATTAAAATCAAACTGATGATTAAACGCTGCATTTTTTCTACCCCCCTGTTAAAAAATTATTTTAGAATAAACTCCTCATCCTTTAACTACCCCATCAGTATCAAGAGTCCATGGTAGTAAAGGTAATCCAATTCTTCCTGCTAAGTATACATATTCAACCCCTCTTTCCTTAGCAACATTAGTACCTTTATTAAGTTCTTTAATGAATTGACTATTAGGACATAAATCAACTAATGCTGGCATATTAGCATTACTAATGAAATTACCTATTCCTACTACTTCAAGTATTTTCCCTGCTGGTTTTAATAAAAGTGCCTCATAAGGTTTACCAAGAATAGGCAGATTAGCTGGAAGACCAATAATTCGTGGTGGAACAGCTAAGTTACTACCAA
>JBFLXS010000574.1 GCA_040755795.1 bacterium
CACGCACTTCAATGCTTAAATTACTCTAATAACATTTCAGAGAGCAGGAAAGATTTTGTAAGGGTTCAGGGAGGATAAAAATAAGGAGAAAGGGAGAAGATGGAGAAGTGGAGAAAAGAAGAGTTAACTGATAGGATTATTAATGCCTGTATTAATGTCCATAAAAAGTTAGTGTCGTGTTGAACAAATAACGCACGGAATTCGATTCTGGTAACTGGTGATTGGTAACTGGTAATTAAATACTGTTCGGCTGAGGTAATCGGTTAGTTATTGGTGGGAGAAAGGCATAAAGATTAAATTTCTCGCTAAGGCGCAAAGAACACAAAGAAATAAATTATAATCTTTGCGAACTTTGCGTCTTTGCGAGAGAAAATTTCTATTTAGTTTTTACCACTGATAACTGAGGGATCACCGGCTGAGCTCAGGACGAAACTATTTAACCAATTACCAATTACCAGTTACCAATTATCCGTGTGCAGGTTATGAAATCTGATGATACGCCGTGCAAAACTTACTCAACACCACATTAGGACCTGGTTTTCTGGAGAGCATCTATCACAATACCTTGAAGGTCGAGTTTGCAAGACTGAACATCATCTTTGAATCAGAAAAAGAAGTCAAGATATTCTATCAAGGTGTTGAGGTTGGGATTCATAGACTTGAGCTTTAAGTTTGAGCCATTTCTCCAGTTCTCCCTTTTCCCCATTTCTCCTTGTTTACACTTAACCCGAATAAAGACTCCTATACAACTTTTTTTCCCGATCAGCGGATAAGAAGATAACGATACCAAAATGATATAAGATAACAGCACTCCACACATTATTCATCATGTAAAGCCCAATGAGAATAGCAATATAAGGTATCGTTATGGCGATAAATCTAAGTTCAATTTTGGCTTTCATCCCTGCTTTTTTCTATGTCTTAAACGGGGTCATGTCTGACCTCATTCTACTCACATATCTGCTTATCCCTACTTCATCCATAAATTCCTGCTCTTGTTTTTCTACCCCTAATTTAAACTCCTCAAATTTCCTTTCTTTCAGGTTTTCGAGTATTTGTTTTTCTTGTGAGGCACCAATTAATTTTTTAGTTACTTCTTTTATCTGTTCATTTAGTTCATTAAGTCTTTTTTTCTGGTTTTCGATATTCTCACGGAGTTTAACGATATAATTATAGCCCCATATAATTTCTTCGATTGTCCGGGTAAGATTTTTTTGCCTTTCACCAAGCAAGAAAATTTGTGTTTGCAAATCCTCTTGTAATGACCATAATAGATTTTCTTGCTGAAGATATTCTCGTTTTAAATGAGCCAATTGCGTTTTTAATTTGTCTTCGTTATATTTTTTAACTTCTAAAACTCGTTCTAATCTAAAATTAAATCCTGGCATTTTATTATCCCCTGAAAATAGTAGTCAGAATACAAAAAACTGTAAGCGTTCAGGTGGTGTAACAAAAGGAGATGTGGAGATTAAGGAGATAGGGAGATATTATAAAAAAATTGAAAATTAGTAGAAACTAATAGAAATTTGTTGTTTTCCACAATCAATTTCTACCTATTTCTATAAATTTCAATCTATTTCTATTATCTTATCTCCATATCACTCTTATCTCCTTATCCCCTTTCTTACACTTTTGATATATAGCCTGAACGGTTACAAAAAACTTTTGTTTTTCCCTTAATTCTCTACTTCTTATCCTTCAGTGCCTTCTTTGCTGGCGAATAATTCCATTAATTGTTTTACCGCAGTTTCATAATCTACCTTTTCAAATATTCCTTGCTTTAAAAAGGCATTTACCTCATCAATCATAGAGAGGGCATAATCAATTTTGGGATTACTGCCTTTAACATAGGCGCCGATATCGATGATGTCCTGGGCATCGCGGATGGTGGCAATTATTTCCTTAAGTCGTCTTGCGGATTGTTCATGTTCTGGCGGCACAATATCTATCATTACCCGGCTGACACTTTGTAAAACATCAATTGCCGGGTAATGATTTCTTGCGGCTAAATCTCTTGATAAAACCACATGTCCATCTAAAATTGCCCGGACATTATCGGCAATTGGTTCGTTCATATCAT
>JBFLXS010000575.1 GCA_040755795.1 bacterium
TGCGTTACTACTTTGTGCCCTTTGTGGTTTATCCTTTTTTAATCGCAAAGAACGCAAAGAAATCGACCGCAAAGAACGCAAAGATTAAAGGAGAAAAGAATCATAGAAAATTCACGAAACTCCAGTACTATAAAAGATATGGGTAATGATTAGGATGAAAATCAGGGATGTTAAGCGTCTTGTCCATAGATTTTAATTTTTTTCTCTGCGTCTCTGTGTCTCTACGGTGAACGGTTACAAACAACGAAAGACCCGCAATGCACAAAAAAAAGGAAATTTTTGTCTCTGGTGAATAGATTTTAATTTTTTCTCTGCTAACTCTTTTGTCTGTACGGGGAAGGGTTACCAATATTACTTCCATAAATTTCTATCTAAACTGCGATATTGGATGGCTTCAGAGATATGTGTGGCGGTGATTGTATCTGTGTTTTCTAAATCACTGATGGTGCGGGCGACCTTTAATACTCGGTCATAAGTACGGGCTGAAAAACCTAATTTATCAATCGCTGTCCGAAGTAATTCTTTTCCCTGGTCTTCTACCTGACAATATTTTTTAATCTCACGGGGTCCCATTTGACTATTAGCATAAACCCTTTGATGAGATGAATCTCTTTGTTGTTGAATCTGACGGGCTTTATTGATTCTTTCACGGATGAGCGTTGATGATTCTTCTTGAGTTTCCCCTTCAAGGTCTTTATACTTCAGACCGGGCACTTCAATATGAATATCAATTCTATCCCACAGCGGCCCTGATATTTTCGCCAGATACTTTTGTATTTGAGTTGGGGTGCAACTACATTCTTTTGATGGGTCGGTTAGATTTCCACAAGGACAGGGATTCATTGCCGCAACCAACATAAATGAGGCGGGAAAGGTAAGCGAAGTACTTGCCCGTGAGATAGTTACCAGACCATCTTCTAAAGGCTGTCTTAATGATTCTAAGACATTGCGGGGAAATTCTGGCAGTTCATCAAGGAATAAAACACCATTGTGAGATAAACTTATCTCTCCTGGTTTAGGAACCTGGCCACCGCCGACTAATCCGGCATCTGAAATGCTGTGATGTGGTGCTCGAAAAGGCCGTGTCGTGAGTAAAGAACATTGATGAAAGACTAATCCGGCAATGGAATGAATCTTGGTTGTTTCAATCGCCTCGGATAATGATAATTCCGGTAAAATAGTTGGTATGCGTCTGGCTAACATTGTTTTTCCTGAACCTGGTGGTCCTATCATCAAAATATTATGTCCTCCAGCACAGGCAACTTCTATTGCCCTTTTGACATGAGCCTGTCCTTTTACCTCACAGAAATCTAAATCATATTTAGAGGTTTGAGAAAATAAAGCCTTAATATCTACGATATGCGGAGAGATACTTAATTCACCCGCAATAAATTTTACTGTTTCATATAATGTTTTGACTGGATAAACATTTATTCCTTCGACTACGGCGGCCTCTGGGGCATTGGCAAAAGGAACAATCAGGTTTTTAAATCCAGCCTCTTTAGCCGAGGAAGCAATCGGCAGTGCTCCTTTAATCGGTTTGACCGCTCCATCCAGGGATAATTCACCAACAATGAGATATTGAACTAAGGCTGTGGCAGGAATTTGTTGGGTAGTGGCAATCATCGCCAGGGCAATTGGCAGGTCAAAAAACGCACCTTCTTTTTTTATCTCGGCTGGGGCTAAGTTGACAACAACTCTTTTATTATACGGAAATTGACATTGCGAATTAACAATAGCAATCTTAACACGCTCTTTGCTTTCTTTCACCGCAGAATCAGGTAATCCCACAATATTAAAATAAGGCGTAGAACCAGTGGTATTTACCTCGACCGTAACAATATATCCATCTATACCGGATAATCCAGCACTATAAGATTTGGCTAACATTTATTCCTCAAGAAAAGGTCGGACACCGTTTCACCTTTTCTCTCATCTCCTTTATCCTCAAATTTGTAACCGTTCAGCCACAGAGGCACAGAGTTCACAGAGAATTAGAGAAATTAGCCACAAATGGACACGAATTAACCTGTGACATTCGATAAATGTAGTGCGAACCTTTAGGTTCGCTTTCCTGCT
>JBFLXS010000576.1 GCA_040755795.1 bacterium
TCAGCATGGTGGTGCAGATAAGGTTAAGCGGTTTATTAATGTAAATACACCGCATTGTGGCAGTGAATGGGCTTCAGGTGCCTGGTTAAGTATAGGACTACCACCTTTTATCACGCCTTTTCTTGAAAGGAAAGAAAAGGTTTTATCTCTAGTCCCGGGGCTTGCTGCCTCTATCTATTCCTTAAGAACTCATCGTAGCCCAGAACTTCTTGGAAAACAAATAATAACTATCCTATTTAAAAGAGAAGGGGCAATATATGATTTAATGCCTGATAGCAAATTTCTTAAAGAAGTAAATACTACGGATATGCCAGAAAGTGTTAGTACACGGATTACACAGATTGCACGGATTAGCACGGATAAAAATATAATTTAAAAAAATCCGTGTAAATCTGTGTCATCCGTGAAATCCGTGTATATAAAAACAGTCATCCGTGAAATCCGTGTACTTAAATGGGAGGTAAAGATAAAATGAGTAAAAAGATAATGTTAGTAGGATTAGGGGTATGGTTGAGCTCTGTTTCTGCATTGGCTTATGCTATGGGAGGATTTCTGTTTGGTAAAAGCTGGCGGAGTGACTCTATTTCTTATCATGCACCATGCTGGGGTGAAAACAATAAGATTTATTTTATTAAGAAAGTAACATTTGCTGTAGAAAGTGAAAACCCTGATCTAGTTACAGGTGGGACATATTTTATTCATGATGTTAAATACTTCCTTTGCTCGATGAATTATGATGGGACGGAGAAGAAGGAGATAGTAGAAATATTCACTAAGAAGGCAAGGAAGATGTATAAGAGAAAATATAAAAACCATCTGGAGATTGGTGGATTAGGTTTGGGAAAACCTTATATGGATTATTGTAAGGCTACTCATAAACTGGTTTATAATTTAGAAGATACCGGTATATGGACTATCAATATAGACGGAACTAATGAGAGATGTATCAGTTCAGATGGTGCTCACCCCTCCTGGTCTCCTGATGGGAAAAAGATTGTATATCGGATGCATATAAAAAAAGAAAAGCGAAGAAAAGATGGATTCTTAGAAGGTTATGAAGATTATGATAGCCTTTGGGTAATGGATGCAGATGGAAGTAATAAAAATAAAATACTTAGTGAAGAAGTAGATATATGGATTACTTCCCCTATCTGGTCTCCTAAAGGCGACTTGATTGCCTTTACCTGCAAAGGGTGGATTTGGGTGATGAAACCGGATGGCTCTGAGAGGAGGAGGGTGATTGAGAGTCCTCACCTTGCAGGTTGGACATTAGAGGGGAAAATGCTTTTAGTGGGAGGAAACAGAATAGTGAATTTAGATGGTGAGGTAATTGATAGACCTCATTATTGGGGAAAATATTCTTTAGATGGAAATTTTGTTCTTAATGAGATCGACATGATTATATATGATAGTAAGAATGAAAAAGTTCTTCCGAGGAAAGAACCATTTCCTGTACACGAAGAACATTTTGTATACAAAAAGCCAAACAATATTTGGTAAAGGAGGATAAATCATCATGAAAAGGATAATTTTATGTATCTTCGTATTGCTTTGTCTTTTGGGAAGTAAAACAAAGGGTGAAGAATTTACCTGGGGTAGTTGTACTACTTATGCTCCTATGCCTGTTCTATTCATTCATGGGATTAACGCTAATTCTTTAACCTGGGATACTGCTACTAAAGAATTAGAGAAGTACTTTGGTTATAGATGGAAACAATATAATAAAGAGGACATTGATATCACACCGGATCCTTATAAACCAGTCACTTATGACCTTAAAAATCCAGATGCTCCGCAGAACAAGGTAGTGAAGCATTATTTAGAGGCGTTTGATTATGGTGGGAAGAATAAGGTAGGGAGTGCTAATCCGCTGAATTCACATAATGCCAAACTTGATGAAAAAATAAAAGAAATATTAAAAGCATATTACGGAGATAATTGGGGAAAAGAAGATAAACTCATTATCGTTGGTCATTCCCAGGGAGGACTTATAGGTAGGTATTATCTTCAGCATGGTGGTGCAGATAAGGTTAAGCGGTTTATTAATGTAAATACACCGCATTGTGGCAGTGAATGGGC
>JBFLXS010000577.1 GCA_040755795.1 bacterium
GCAAGATTTTTCACAGATTTTAGAGATTTATGGGATGTGTCCCTGGGTTTGTGCAATTTGATTCTTACCCTTTGATTTTGCCTTCAGCAGGCTCATCTCAAGATAATCAAGAAGTTTATCTTTATCCTTTATTTGTGGGTAGGTAACAATTCCTATTGAGGCAGTAGTTTTATATGGATGTTGGGGGTCTTTTTCGATAAAAAATTCTTCTTTCCCTATATGTTGTTGAATTTGCTGGGCAAGTGTCAAGGCATATTTTGAATCTACATCAGGCAAGCAAACAATAAATTTATCATCTTTCCCCCGGGCAATACAATTTGCTTTTTCTTTGACGGATTTTTTTATCCACCTCACCACCGCACAAAGGAGTTTATCCCCTTCGGTCCTACCATATTTATCCCTGATTTCAATAAGATTATCCAATTCTAAGATTATTAAAGAGACTGAACGATTAGTTTTAGTGAGTGCTCTGGCTAAATAGTTTTCAAGGTATTTAATATTATAAGTTTGTGTTAATTTATCTCGGTCTAACAAGCCATTAGTCTGTGAGGTTTTTTCTATTCTTCCAATGGCTAATGAGGCAATGTCAGCAATAAAAGAAAGTAATCTTTGTGACATCGAATCAAATGCGTTTTTTTTGTAGCTAAATGCGGCTAAAACGCCAATCATTTTCCCTTTATCCTTAAGTAAAACATTCATAGATGAATTAATTTCCTGCCCCGTTTCTACCTGGATAGTGGTTGTTTTATCTTCTTTAATGATTGAAAAAAAAGCCATTGGTTGTTGAACAGGATTCTCTTGATGTTCTTCCCAGATTTTCTCTAATTTCATCCGAATATCATCCAGTAGTCTTTCACTGATAGGATAGGCCCTTTTCCCACCCATTTTGATTTCCTGGTCTTCCATAAGGAGATAAGTAGCCAGTTCACAATCAAAGAAAGGCTGAATTTTACAAACAATCAATTTAAGAATTTCCTCCGGGTCATCGAGTGCCGTAATCTCCATTCCAATAAAATATAGAAAATTTAGTTCTTGAGCCTGAGCCTCTAATTTTGAGGCTTCTTCTTCTAACCGTTTTACCTGTAATTCGATTTTTTGGGCATAGTGTTTAAGTTGTTGTGCTTGCTCATTAAGTTGTTTGGCTTGAGTTTTAATGCTTTGTGCCTTTGTTTCTATCTTCTTTGCCTCTTTGCCAAGTAATTTTATTCTTGCCTCCTGGTCTGATTCGAGTTCTTCATCTTCTGCCTCCAATTCAAGTTGCCAGATTCCTTTTTCTAATCTGATAGTTTCCTTATCTAAGTGATTTGTCTGCATACTTAACTCTTCTGCCTCGACCATTAAGGTTTTTACCCGTTCCAGGTCAGATTCAAAAAGATAGTTTTCGCCTATATTTTTATCAATTAAATGATTGTGAAATCAAAAAAGCCAGTTCAATCATCCCATAAAGTAAAGTGGGAGGAATAGAATATGCTTCGGTAACCATCGAATATAATTCATCTGCGTTAATTTTAAGGTGGGTAGCTCGGTCTTTATAGAACTCCATTTTGAGGTTTCCATCTAATATCTGGCAACCACCAACGACACCAATAGGCTCACGATGGAAAATAAGTGGGTAGGCAAAACCTAAAAATCCGCTATAACAACTACTAATAACAGGTTTTTTAAGCGATTCTACCTGTTTTATTAAACACGGAAGATATTCTTCATCACATCTTTTCCTTAATGTCAAATCCTTTCTAATCAATTGACAATGTCTTGAATCTTGAGGGGTTTTATAGACAAACTCACCAAATTCATTTAATATCCAACATGGTGTTCCTATCCTGGCAAGGAAAATCCTTCTAAGTTGTGTCCATTCTTTGCTGTTAATAAACTCCTTTAAAATTTCCTCAGTTTGTGTAGATTTTTTCATCATAATTAAACTATTGGGGAAACATTAGTGTCGTGTTGAGTAAGTTTTTCATCAGGTTTCGGAACCTGCAAACGGATAATTGGTTAAACGGTATTTAATTACCAATTACCAATCACCAGTTACCAGAATCAAATTCCGTGCGTTATTTGTTCAACACGACACTAG
>JBFLXS010000578.1 GCA_040755795.1 bacterium
CTGATAGTAAATTCTTTACTCTTAATATTATAGGGGATATAAATGATAAAGTCAACAAAAAAGTGCTAAGTTATATCTGAATGTATAACTCGTCTGAGGACGAAAATTTAGATGCGTTTGCCCTGCCACTCCTCTTCCTTCTTCGCCGTCTTTTTCTTCTTCTGACTTACTTCCTTTCTTAATAATTTAGTATTGTGTCCCCAGAATTCCTTTGATAAAGTCAACAAAAAAGTGCTAAGTTATATCTGAATGTATAACTCGTCTGAGGACGAAAATTTAGATGCGTTTGCCCTGCCACTCCTCTTCCTTCTTCGCCGTCTTTTTCTTCTTCTGACTTACTTCCTTTCTTAATAATTTAGTATTGTGTCCCCAGAATTCCTTGTTCCCCAGAATTCCACCCTCCTTGCTGGCTAAAGTACCTCATTTCAGAATACCAATTCACAATTCAAGATGCGATTCTATTCTCTCTTTTTCTTTTCTTCTATCTTACCGAATTATTGTGCATTCCACATTCACGGTTTAACTCCACTCCTCTTCCTTCTTCGCCGTCTTTTTCTTCTTCTGACTTACTTCCTTTCTTAATAATTTAGTATTGTGTCCCCAGAATTCCACCTGTCCCCAGAATTCCACCAGAATTCCAAAATAATCTGGTGAGAGATTTCGCGAATGTAACTCATCATGATACTGATAAGCTACCTTGTCATCAATCTCGTCATCCATCAAGATTACAATCTTGACATCACATAAAGACCTTACCAGTAACTTTACACCCCTATTTACCATTTCTTTAGAGGCAATCAGTTCAATATGAACGCTTTTATCCTTCAGATGGACGATCATATCTGCTCGACCTTTAAATACAAAATTAGACTCAAGCTTCACAAAGGCATCTGGATAGAGCCCTCGAAAGATTCTTCTTACTCTTTCTTCTACCATCCAATGTAGTTCTTTTTTGGACCTAAGAACTGCTTCTTTTAACTTTTCAAACGAGAGAAAACAAAATTTGTCCTTCTCCATTATTGACCACCTGTTGATGTCTAACAAGTTATTATCTGAACGGCTATTACAAATAATATCATAAAGTTTTCACTTCGTCAATAGAAAAAAACTTGATGTTGTCATTACAATTTATCCGGGACTAATTATGTAAAATTGGATATTAGTCCCGACGTGTCAACAACATCAAAAACTTTCTGGGATATCAGGTTGAGGAAAATATCAATCCCTGTCGCCTTATTTTTTACTCCAATTCAAAATTTCTAATCCTTTGATATTTCTAAAATGTTCTTCATTATTGGTCACAAGAACAAGATTGTTTGACAGAGCAACACCTGCAATAAGGATATCAATATCATCTATCAGTCTTCCTTTTTTTCGCAAATTAGTGTATAAATCCGATGAAATCATAACTGATTCTTTAGTTAAAGATAGAACAGTATTATGCTTTGTAAACTCAAGAAACGAATCCAGTTGTTTCGATGCGTCTCTGTATTTTAAACCACTAAGAATTTCATAGTAGGTAATGATACTCAGATTTATTTTTTCGTATTGGTTAAGATATTTTTTAAAATTAGAGACAACATTATCTTGGTTCCTAAAGAACAGAGATAAGATGTCTGTATCAACTAATACTGGTTCCACCGCCTCGTCTCCTTGAAAAAGCCTGACTTCTCCGTTGTCTGGTTTCTTCTAAAAAATTATTAAATACATCTTCAGGAATATCATCCCAGCAACCGGCAAATTGCATTATCTGGTTAATATTCACTTTAGATTTTTGCAAGCCTACCCAAAAATAATGAATAACATCGTATATCTCTGACAGTTTATCTTCTGGAATAAGTTTAATTTCTTCCATTACTTTATCACGGATAACTGATTCTCTCATTTAAAATCACTCCTTTGTTGTATAATTTTGGTATAGTCGATCACCATCCCCTTTTTGCAATTTTGTCTAACGATTGATCTCACCTGCTGTGAGGGGGAATTACCACTAAACTTTGTAAGCAAGATAAAACTCTGGGAAATTACAAAACTATCTCAATCACGCCACAGCCCCTCGCAGTCAGGTGCAGCGATT
>JBFLXS010000579.1 GCA_040755795.1 bacterium
AAAGATTGAGAAATTTATATTTATTGGCAAAGCCATTTTTTTCTAATAGATTGGCGATGTCCTTTAATGTATAGCCTTCAGGGATAATGAGCCGATGAATTATTGTCTTTCCTCTCTTTAGCCTTTCGATAATCTCTGTCATCCTCATCCTATTATTTAATTCATACTCACCCGCTTTAAATCTACTGCTTGCCCCAGAAATTTTTGCCAGAATAAGAAATAGAGTTTGATTCTTAATTATTCCTTCTTCTTCCAGATTCTTTGCAATATTCTTTGCAAAGACACCTTTTGGTATAACAATTGTTCGGGCAATAAGGATTCTGTCTTCTGTTTTAAGCAGGAATAACCCCAGGAGGAATAATACAATAATGATTAAAGAGACAATGACTATTTTTTTTCTTTTCATATTTGGTTTAAAATCTTGTTAAATCTTGTGCGACTAAACGAGCAATAGCTAAGGACATAGCAGTGCGATGGTCGTCATAAGATTCTACTTCGGCATAACCTACTTATTTAACATTCTGTCCATCCTGTCAAAAGGCTTGAATAGTTACAAAATTCTATCATACATTATCATCTTTGTCTAAGAATGTCAAGAAAAATTGCGAGTGGTAATATGAATTTCGGTAGCAGTAGGGTCAAACCGGGATGTAACTATTTACCCAAATGAAGTGTAACAAAGGAGAAGAGGGGAATATGGAGAAATGGAGAGAAGATGAATTAACTGATAAAATCATTAGTGCTTGTATCAATGTTCACAAGGAGTTAGGTCCTGGTTTTTTAGAGAGTGTTTATCACAATGCTTTGAGAGTTGAACTTGCAAGACAAAATTTAGTAACCGTTCAGGGTGTAACGAAGGGGAAATGGAGAAATTAGGGAAAGAGTGGAAGTGGAAGTAACAAACACATACACAAACACATACACTTACACCATGTTTTGAAGCCTCTCGGATAAAAAGGATCAAGGTTCAAGGTTCAAGGATTAAGGTGAATGGAAAAGAGAAGGATGCTAATGGGGTTGGAAACATCACTTGTGAAATAAATGGGCAAGAGGTGAAGGGCAGGGAAAGACCTTGTTCCTTGTACCTTGATCCTTGTTCCTTCGGTGGGGGTGAAAAGAAAATTGTCTGTTTGGAAGGCTAATAAAATCAACGCCCAATTTTATCCGAGAGTGTTCGTTTTACCTAAGGGGAAAAAGTATTCTTATTTTAGTAAGAAAATCATATTATTTTGGAATGTCATTGACAACTGATGAAACCTTCTACTACCTAATTCCCCTACCCCTCTCCTTTCTCCCCATTTCCCCTTTTCTCCTTATGGACACCTGAACGCTTACTGTCCTGTGTCTTCTATTTGCGAAAGGTTGAGGAAAGAAAGGTTGAGGGTCGCATCTTGATTGTGAATTATCTCTGTTCGACCCTTCTCTCTCTTAACTCTCTATATTTTTAGACAATTATATCCATTTGGCTTGCCTTCTCCCATTTCTTATGATAAAATGGGAAAAAATAGAATATGAAAATTCTACCTCATCCTTCATTTAATGTCCCATAGGGACAATATATCGGTAAATGGCTTTCCACAAATTTTCTACCAATATATCGTTCCTACGGAACTGATTGATTTATCTATCTATTCCTACCGATATTATGTTCCTAACGGAACGATTATTCTCATGCCTTATTTATGGATATTATCCTATGTAAACTTCCAGTTAATAACCGCTATAATTGGTTATTTGGATGCATTATTTCCCTCCCCAATTTAAAACTTAGTATTGGGTTAAGTAAGTTCTTTCACAGTTTAAGGGATATACCATTACAAGATGTGTTCCCTTCCATCTCTTCATCATTTATCTTTGACCATACCTCTATCTTTTGCTTAAAAGGAATGCTGGGGTCAGACCGTGAATGTTGAATGTAGAAGAAACTGCTTTCTACATTGAACAGGCTGTTGACATAAACTAAAAGATGGAGGGTATGTTTTTTCCCTCCATTTTATGTAAGATCTGAGGGTAAAGAGAAGTAAATTTAAACTTTATGTTGGCGGGGTCAATCCAAAAAAAATTAAAG
>JBFLXS010000580.1 GCA_040755795.1 bacterium
CCGCTATAACTTCTTTATTGGGAAGATTAAATCTATTATCTCTACCTACCTGTATTATGCCTATTTCTGGATTGACTTCCGTGATAAATTCTGAGTAATAAGCATTTCTGCTTCCATGATGAGGTATTTTCAATACCATTGCAGAAAGCATTTCTTTAAAAGGCAATAATTTTTTCTCTGTTTCTTTTTCAATATCTCCTGCAAACAAAAAACTTATTTTATTGAACAATATTTTTACTACTACTGAATTATTATTATCTGAACTTTCAGCCATAATGTCCAAAGGATGCAGGATATAAATTTCTATTCCTGGATAACCGCTAATTTTGTCACCTCTTTTAACCACTTTATGACAAATGCCTTTTTCTTTAATTATCCGGGATAACTCCTGATTTTCAATGCCATTACTCAGAACAAACTTTCTGACTTTAAAATTCTTGAGTAGCGACAATAAGCCACCATAATGGTCAATGTCATTATGACTGACAATGACGACATCTAAATTTAATATCCCTTTACTTGTGAGGAAAGGTAAAATAATCCTTTCGCCTGCATCAAAAAATCCCGATGGTCCTCCATCTATGAGCATATTACTGCCTTCAGGGAACTCCAGGAAAATCGCATCTCCTTGACCTACATCCAGAAATGTAACCTTCATTATCCTGGATGAGTTTTTTACTACCCCGGTCCATAAAAATATGTTAATTAAGATTAAAATCCCAATAATAACCTTTGTTGTCCCAATCCTTTTATGCCTGGTTATTGCCCATAAGATAAGGTAATAACTACCAATATCGAAAAAGGTTGGGGTAGCAAGATAAATATAAGCATAGGGTATCCGGGCAAAGAAAAAGACACAGACCAACAAACTTGTAATGATGTAGGAAGTAGCTATGCCAATCAAATTAGCCAGCGGGATGAATATCATTCCGATAAAGGCTATTGCCAGACCAAGAATTAATATGATGCTGACTAACGGGACAACAATTATGTTGGCTAAAACAGTGATTAATGATAGTTTATTAAAATAAAATATAAGGATAGGAGATAGACCAATCTGGACGGCAACAGAGGTAGCGATAAGTTTGGCTAAATATTTTGGCAGAAACCATAATTTTGGCTCAATAAAAGGGGTAAAATAGAATAAACTAAAAACTGCAACAAAAGACAATTGGAATCCTATGTCAAATAATGTCAAGGGATTATGTAATAAAACAAGTAATGCCGCTAAAGCGAGGTTATGGTAAATATTTGTTTCCCGGTCGATAATTAAACCAATGATGATTGTTCCAGCCATAATCACGGCGCGGACAACCGAGGGACTTGCCCCGGTCACAATAGCAAAAATAATGAGCACAAAGAGCGTAAAAATTGACGATGTGCGTTTTGGCAAACAAATCAACCGATGAAAAATAAAAAAGAATATTAATCCAATTAATCCTACATTGAAACCAGATATGGCTAAGATATGAATTGTTCCTGTATCCCTGAACCAACCTTCGACTTCATCAGGTAACTGGGAGCGTTTTCCTAATAGAACACCATCTAAAAGAGAGGCGCAGGCAAAAGGTTTATCAGGTAAGATTTTATAAATGACAGTGCTTGCCTTATCTCTGATTTTGTAGGCAAACATAAAAATAGGATTAAATTTCCCTCGCCCTAATTTGACAATCTCTTTCTGCTCATAAATCCAGACAACTATGTGTATTTTCTTTCGGGCTAAATATTTCTGGTAATCAAATCCACAAGGATTTCGCAGTCCAGTGGGCAATTTTAATTTACCACTGAGTTGGACTCTATCGCCATACTCAAATTTACATTTCTTTTCTTTTTTAATATTTACTAAAACAAACCCATTGACTTTTACCACCTTATCCGTTATAACTTTTTCTGTATGGATAATTAAATTTATCCTATCTTCGGTTATTTCTACTGGTTGTGCAACATCGCCAATTAAAACTACTTTATGTCCAACATACTTATTCAGGGAGTTAGAATACAAAAATCTTGAATGTCCCTCATGAAACAACACCCCTATCAATATTATGCTCAAAAGGA
>JBFLXS010000581.1 GCA_040755795.1 bacterium
TTCAACACGACACTAACTTTTGATGGATATTAATACAGGCATTAATAATCCTATCACTTAACTCTTCTTTTCTCCACTTCTCCATCTTCTCCCTTTCTCCTTAT
Source organism: bacterium (assembly GCA_040755795.1). Taxonomy (NCBI): domain Bacteria; species bacterium. The sequence goes on from JBFLXS010000581.1 coordinate 105, forward strand.
TTTTATCCTACCTGAACTCTTACGATTATGGCTTTAAGTGTATAAGGATTTACTCTTCTATGACGAGGAATGGTTACTCGATGAATCCCTTTAGACATGCCAATATGCTTACCTTCCTTAACTACTTTAAATCCAACCTTCAATAAAGCATTGACTACTCGTTCACACGACAGATCTGTAAAGAGCATTAGATTTTACCTCTACTTCATAGATAGAACCTTTAACTTCATCGGCGACCATCTGAAGATAAGTAACAATTGCATCCTGAATATTTTCTAAAGCCTCTTCCATAGTATCTCCTTGACTATGACAACCTGGAAGAAGAGGACAGTGAACATCATAACCATATTCGCTCTTATGCACCACTACCGGATATTTCATAGATTTGCCTCCTCAAACCTCTATCTCGAGAGGTAAAAACTCTTTTAATTTATCCACCACAATTTTTGTGATTTCCTTAAGTCTTTCTTTCGTTTTTGCCTCAAATCTTAAGACTAAAATAGGTTGCGTATTTGATGCTCTAATCAGGGCAAAACCATCTCCAAATAAAATTCTAATTCCATCAATATCAATCGTTTCATATTGCTGTTTAAAATAATTTTTAACTTCATTGACTATCTCAAATTTTTTAGTATCCGGGCAGTCGATTCTTATTTCAGGGGTTGAATGGTACTGTAGGATGTCTGATAATAGTTCACAAACACTCTTATCCGTATTTGATAAAAGTTCTAATAGCCTACAAGAGGCAAAGATAGCATCATCAAATCCAAGATAATTATCTCTGAAATACATATGTCCACTCATCTCACCCGCTAACAACGCATCATTCTCTTTCATCTTAGATTGAATATTGGGATAACCTGTTTTGCCCATAATAGGTGTTTCGCCATATTTTTTAATTTCATCAATTAGCGATTGGGAACATTTCACATCAAAGACCACCGAGATTTTTTTATCCGGAGGAATTTCTTGCAATGTCCGTTTCCTGACCATTTCACGGAAATAAAGTATAAGTAATTTATCTCCCCAAACAATAGAACCTTGATTATCAACAATCCCTATTCTATCTCCATCGCCATCGTATCCAATTCCTACCTCTGCCTTCTCTGAGATTACCTTCTTGCTTAAATCCTGCATATATTCGGTAACCGTAGGGTCAGGAAGATGATTTGGGAAGTTACCGTCTGGGGTGCAATATAACTCAATCACTTCACAACCAAGTTCTTTTAATAATTTAGTTGCTATCGGTCCCACTGTTCCGTTTCCTGCATCCACAACTATTTTGAGTTTTCGCTTAAGTTTTATTCTCTCTTTTATCGTTTTAAGATAATCATCTAATATATTTTTCTCTTCTAATTTTCCTTCGCCTGTTTTAAACTTGTTGGATTCAATTATTTCCCGGATAACCTGAACCTGTTCTCCAAATATAGCAGATGAGGTTTTACGGAGTTTAAAGCCATTAAATTCAGGTGGATTATGGCTGGCAGTGACCATAATTCCTCCATCTCCATTCAAATGAAGTACTGCAAAATAAAGAACGGGCGTTGGGCATAATCCAATGTCAATGACATTACATCCTGTTGAAAGAAGCCCTTTGATTATTCCGCCAGCCAGGTCTTTTGAACTTAAGCGATTATCCCTTCCAACGATTATATTTTTGCCCTCAATATATGTTCCAAATCCCTTGCCGATTTGTTCTGCTACTTCTATAGTCAAATCGTCATTTATTATTCCTCTGATGTCATATTCTCTAAACATAAGTGGATTAACCATTTCACTTCCTCCTTTTTGAAGTCCGAAATCATAAGAAATAGGTAACTATTCAGCATACCAAGCAAGTAGGAAGTAGGAAGTAGGAAGAGGGGAAAATACTTCATACTATTTTACTCTTAATTGATTTGATTAAACCTATAAGCATCCTACTCACTTCTTCAGATATA
>JBFLXS010000582.1 GCA_040755795.1 bacterium
CCTAAAGCACTTCCTCACTTAGGAGCGAATGTAGTCAGTAGAAAGAAGCTATGTTCATGTCGCCAAACTTGTTGATTTTACAGATGTTCAGCTCTATTGGAGTGTTTGTTTTACAGTGGAACATCCGATGTAATGGTAGTAGTTGAGGAATTACGACCAAAGAAAAGGGGACCTCCCTATTTATGAAACCACCACCTGTTTATTTTGGAGACTTAATTAACTGAGGCAGAAAAGTAATCTTTTGTGTGGTAGGAGAGGTATGTCTAAATTCCGAAAATAGAAGAGAATTCAACATAGTGAAGAGCTCAAATAGGGAAACAAAAACAGATAATATTCCATTTATGCGGCTTAAAATCATTCACACCTGGATTAAAGCGGACTATAGAAGTCTCAAAAATAGACAACTAAACCCGCCAAATCCAAAATAGCCTTTTATTCAAATTCCAAATAATACCCCATTGCGTTAGTTCAACCCAGACTTGTGTATCGGCGTTGCTCCACACAAATTCTTAATTCGTTAGGAGGTATTACAAGTCTATTTGTGAAGTATCAATATCAAATATTTCTTTGAATCCTTTTTTGCCTTTTTCTGTAACATCAAATACTGTCTTTTTACCTTCTTTTGGGCTTATCCATTCCATTTCGATTAAGCGTCTGAATAATATGGGTGCAAGTTTTCCTCCTAAATGATCGAAGCATTTGCCTACAGGAGGTAATTTCCATTTTGTTTTACCCATTTCTTCGTCTCACTTTTTTCTTTTAATTGATTGACGCTTATATTGAGCCATATTCTCAGCATGGCCTTGGATTCCCATTTCACGAATTTGTTGAATACATGCTGCTCTGTCAGATTTGAATATTAAACCGAAGATTTTAGAAAAAATATTGTTAAACTTTTTGCACTCATTAGGATTTGTAAATTCTTTACAGTCAGCACATGATGAGTATTGATTCTCAATACAGCATGATCTAATTTTGCACCATTGTGCTTTTTGGTTATCGTGGCAAGCGGGGCATTTATCTCTAAGATACGCCCCGCAGGCACCACAATAAAGACCACAATATGCTACCAAATTTTGATTGGCCACAATTTCTTTCATTGTATTTTTTCCTCCTAACGATAAAGTTCAGGTGCGGCGGGGAGAATTACCACAAAAGTTTGATAGCAAGATAAAACTTTGAGAGACCACAAAACTTTGACTACGGCACAGTCCCCCGCCGTCAACTGCAACGATTCGTTAGAATTCTCTTACTATTCTCTACAAATGATTCAATGGCTATATCTCTGTCAGTTCCGGGACATGTTCGTCCTCATACTTTTCAATCAGCACACCAATCACTTCCATCAACGAAGATAGGGGATGACTTTCATTCTCGCCTACCACATCAATCAAAGCATCAAGTAAAGCCACAAGTCGTTGATATTCACTCTCCGTATGCGGAGCAAATACGACTGGTGCGAGTGTTGGCCAGACGCGTTCCGCTGTTTGTATTTCTACCACCATAGGTTACTCCTTCCATAAACCTTTATTATACTCGTCGTGCGTTAATACAGCACGAATGTAAACTTTCTGTCGATTGTAATGGATGGCTGCAATTAGACGCACCTTGCGGCCAATATTAAAAACGGTCAATTTTCCTACCTGGTCAACGTCCTGAAAGACTGCACGCAATTCTGGAAACGAACGAAACCGTCCCGATTTCATCAAACCATACCAATGTTGAAGAACCGACTTGGCGTCAGGATGTTTCTCTGCAAATTCATTCAACCGTTTTCGAGTAATGATATGCATTGACCTTTCCCTTTCATTTCTATGGAATGTGGATATCTCGATTTGATATTCGCGATAATACGCTCCACCTTATGTCTAACGATAAAGTTTCAGGTGCGGCGGGGAGAATTACCACAAAAGTTTGATAGCAAGATAAAACTTTGAGAGACCACAAAACTCTGACCACCGCACAGTCCCCCGCCGTCAACTGCAACGCAGGGTTAGACAAAAGCTCTGATTCGCTGTCTTTTCCTTTTCCTCTGCCTCAC
>JBFLXS010000583.1 GCA_040755795.1 bacterium
TCATTCGCCTTTCACCTCCTGATATGCTCGTTGGATTGATTTAATATTACCTTCAATCACCTCTGGTTTAGATTTGAATTTTTTCTCCAATTTTTTGCGTGTATCTTGAAGCATTCGGTCAAAGTCTATTAAATTAGTTACCTTAATTAACGCACCAAGCATGGGTGTATTAGGAATTTCCTTGCCCAGTTCTTGTTTAGAGATAGTTGACGCATCTACCGTAAACAGTTTTCCTTTAAAATCTGGTAAATTTTGACGCATTATGTTAGGGGGTTGATTTGTGTTAATCAGAAGCATTCCGTTTTCTTTTAATCCTTGTGTCACCTTTGCTGTTTCAATCAATGTTGGGTCAAGCACCACCACCACAGACGGGGAATCAATCCCACAGTGAAGTGTAATTGGTTCATCACTAAGTCGGTTAAATGCCTGAACAGGCGCACCCATTCGCTCGGGACCATATTCCGGGAATGCCTGAACATACTTACCTTCACCCGCACCTGCATCTGCAAATAGAATTGCCGCAGTTTTGGCTCCTTGTCCACCGCGACCGTGCCAGCGAATCTCAAAAAGTTCACTCATCTCTTTTTACCTCCTTTCATCTGGTAATTGGTAACTGGTAATTGGTAACTGGTAATTGGTGAATGGTAATTAGTTACCAGTTACTTACTTTTAATTTCGTGAATCTTTAAAATAGTAAGTATACTTTAGAGAGGCATATTTTGTGATTTCCTGTTACTATCAACTCAGGTTATCGGTTATCGGTTATCAGGTTATCGGTAAAGAGCAAGCAGTAGCCTGCTATCTCAAATTACCGATTACTGATTACCTGATTACCGATTACTTTAAATAATCACAATTTATACCCCACTGGAGTATAGTTAGTTGAAACTGGCTACTCGCTACTATCTACTTCTCTGTGTTTTCCTTTCTTAACTCGTGAAGGGATATTAAAGATTGACCGGGAAGCAGATTCAACCATTTCTAAAGAGAATTTTTCACTAAATCCTGTTAGACAACAGGCTAATAAAATCAATAAATTAGGTCTAATCGGGTCAATTTCTACGCCCATTGCAAAAATGATACACATAAATAAAAAATAAACTACAGCTCCAGTGACTATTCCTAACATAGGTTTAATATAATACCAGGTAATAAATTGTCTATCAAAATCTCTAAGAGAGGTTTGTTTAATAAAATTATATATCGCTGAGATTGTTGCTCCGATACCACCCCAGATGTAATATTCACCAGGAACCCCAAGCACGATAAATCGCCCAAATCTAAAGATTATTATTGGGATAAGGATTAATAAAACAGATAGCCAGATAAGTTCATATAAAATTATTCTTCGACCACAGGCTTGTTGAAGTTCTTTACTTTTTTTTGTTCGAGCAAAGATGGATTTAGTCAAAGTAATGTAATATTCCGTTTCTACCTGGTCATCCAGGCTCAGGGCAACTCTTGCCTGACATAAGTATTGAAGGCATTCTTCCGCAATAGTTTTTGTCTCTGCCTCATCTATGACCATATTATGAAGTTGTTCTATTTCATACTCATATCTTCTTTTTAATTGGTTATCCATTTTCATACAAAATATAATACTAAATCATTTGTTATTTGTCAAGAAAAAATGTAAATCTGCAGGTCTGAAGAGTAAATTTTCATGATTTTTCTTTTTAAGATACAATTTTATAATCTTTCCTTGCCTTTAGGGCGTAACCGTTCAGGTGGTAATTTACCGCAGAGACGCAGAGGAACAGAGAGGAAAATATCTTTTTTTGTATTTTTCGGTGTTTAAAAAGGTTTAAAAACAGTTAGTCGAAAGTCCGTATTAAAAGATTAATAAACAACGAAATATCCGAAATGCACAAAAAAAGGAAATTTCTCTCTCTGGTGAATAGATTTTAATTTTTTGTAAGAGTTCAGGTAGGATAAAAATAAGGAGAAAGGGAGAAGATGGAGAAGTGGAGAAAAGAAGAGTTAAGTGATAGGATTATTAATGCCTGTATTAATATCCATCAAAAGTTAGTGTCGTGTTGAA
>JBFLXS010000584.1 GCA_040755795.1 bacterium
CAATAGTTCCAAAGATTTCATTGTTATTAATTGCAGGATTACCTGCTTTATCTTCAAAATAAGCCGAGTAGGCAAAAGTTCCCACATCTGTTTGGACAACTTTATAGTATTCCGCATATATTCCATTGCCACAGTCAATTAAATCTAATACCCTTGCATCAAAACTACATGTTCCTATTCCCCCATCTGACTCTACTGAGGTGGTTCCAATCCAATCGGAAGATTGAAGCACGAAAATAATCTCCTGGTCACGATAGCATGGATTTCCACCACTGTTATCTATCAGAAAATCAATCCTCGGTGGGGTATTATCTATCGTGACCAGGACAGTATCTTTCGCGGAATTACCTGCTCGGTCCTCTGCCCTTAAATTTATTGTATAGATACCTTCATCAAAAGCTACTCCAGTTTCATCTAATCCTCCCCATGTTACCTTTTGAAAATAGTTCTGGGATATAGTTCCGGTCCCTCCTAATAATATTCTTCCGTCTATAGTTAATTGATAGAATATAGGGTCTAATTCTTTATTTTGTAAAATAATATCAGTAGTATCCTGTATTCCTGTGGAGGTGCCGGGAGAAAAAGCATCATCGGATAAAGAAATAAATACTTTTATCGGAGCAGTTCTATCTATCCAAACATAACAAGTCTTTATATTTGCTTGATTTCCTGCCTCATCCCATATATTTACCTGAACAGTATGTGTTCCTTCTAAGAAATAAGCCCCATATTTATCGCATCCATCCCACACATAAGATATATCCACATCTGCACTCATTGTTCCTGTTGGGTTAGAAGAGGGTATTTCCTTATCAATTAAAATCTCATATCTCCCCTTCTCATTACTTTTAAATGTAATAGTTGCACTATCTTTTTGACCTGGTGAGGACTGTGGGGAAAAATATGGCTCTGAAACCAGTAAATCCGAAATTTCAGGTGGGCTATAATCAGCCTGGATAGTGACAGTCCCCGGGTCACCATTATTATCCAGATCTACAACTATGTCTGCAGTCTGGTAATCAACAAGTTGTAAGTTCTCAGGACTCATTTGCTCAGTAGAAATTTTCTTGATTATTCCCGTATATGTCCCATCCTTAGCCCTTACATCCCCACTCATTCCATTGTCATAAAGTGTAAGTGTAAAAGTAGAGCCTGCTATCGGAACAATAGTTACTTTTTTCTCCCCGCCCGTCATAGTTCCATCTTTAGCGGTTACAATTGCACGAGCACCCTCTTTAAAATATATACCCTCTGTCCCATCGGTATGGTATGTCTTGACTACATCTTGCGCACCCCAGGCACCCTGATTACTGAATCCAACTAATAACAACCCAATAAATATAGATTTTGATATACTTTTCATTTGTTTTTACTCCTTTTTTTGAAATTTATAGCAGTCCTGCTGTCTGCATTACCTCTTTAAATTTGGTAAATGGTAACTGGTGAATGGTAATTAGTTACCAATTACCAGTTAGCAGTTAACCGATTATTTACTTTTAATTTCGTGAAGCCCTATTTCTTTCTGGTTTAATTCTTCTATCTGTTTTATAGCCGGTGCTAATGCTGTCCTTCTATCCCAGATTACAAACCCAACCAGGGCAAACATCCCGGCTAAAAGCACATAAAAAAGGCCCATTAAATCATTTATTCTCGTGCTAAGTTTATTATCAAGGTCATCTATCCGTTGATTTACATATCCAATTTCTTCTTTAACAACCGTGCGTATCTCGGCTATATCTTGTTTGGTTAATTCAGCAAAGGTAATTTTTCCTGGCAGGAGTATAAGTAACCCCAGAATTAGGATTAATACTTTTTTCATCGTAAAACCTCTTTTTAAAAGTAACCTTTATTAAATTATCATATTTTACTCCAAAAGTCAAGTTTTATTTTTAATCTTTTTTTGCCACAGAGGCACAGAGAGCACAGAGGATTATTTATAAAATTAATCACTAAACCTACTTTCTTCCCGGTGAGTTTTAAGTAAGTAATTGTTGTCTCCATAGTGCCCTTAATAATCTTCTCTGTAACCACATTTATCT
>JBFLXS010000585.1 GCA_040755795.1 bacterium
GTATTCCTCTTCTGGGGGCAATGTCTCCCCCTTTCCTACTTTCCTACTCTCCTACTTCCTACTTTCAGGAGAATCCCCCATTTCACTGACCCATTACCATATATGAAATTGGCAAATATCAAGGTTGATCTATTGATAAATTTCAATATGGAAAGATTGAAATAAGGCATAAAGAGATTTGTTCTGTAACATCTCCCTGCCCTTCGTGCTCTTCGTGGTGAGGTGAACGGTTACAGATATTTTTATCCGAAAGTCTTCACACTTTAAGGATTGCCTTGACTAAACCTTTTATTGTATATTCCTTAGCCGTAATATCTACTTTTAGACCAATGGCTTGTGCCTTTTGAGTAGTGATAGGACCAATAGAGGCTATTTTGACTTTATTTAAAAGATGGTTAATTTCCTCTTTATTAAAAAGACAACAGAAATTTGTCACTGTAGATGAGCTGGTAAAGGTAATTATATCAATTTCGCCGCGGGATAACAATTCTTTTAAATAACCTACATCTGATTCCTCTTTAATTGTTCGATATGCCGCCACATCATCTACTTGTGCCTCCATTTCTTTTAGTCCTTCAATCAATACCTGGCGCGCCTCTTCACTTCTTGGCACAAGAACTCTTTTTCCTCTCATTTCAAATTTTTTAAATCCTTCAATCAATCCTTCCTGCGTCCATTCTTCTTCAGGCTGGTAATCAACATTTAATTCTAAATCCCTGAGCATTTTGTTAGTTGCAGGACCAATTGCGGCTATTTTTAGACCTTTTAATTCGCGGATATCCTTGCCAAATTTTCTTAATTGATTAAAGAAGTATTTTACTCCATTAACACTGGTAAAGATAATCCAATCATAAGTATCAAGTTGGGTAATGGCATTGTCTAATTTTTTAACATCTACAGGTAGAACGATTTTAATCACCGGGAATTCGACAACCGAAGCCCCATAGGTTTTTAATAATTTACTTAACTCACTTGCCTGTTCTTTTGTCCGGGTGATTAAAATTTTCTTGCCAAATAACGGCTTTTTCTCAAACCAATTAAGTGATTGGCGTAAATTTACTACCTCACCAATAATGCTAATGGTTGGAGGTTTTAACCTATGGATTTTTTCCACGATATTGTTCAATGTACCTGTAATTGTTTTTTGGTCACTCAATGTTCCAGAGTAAATTACGGCAATGGGCGTTTGTCCATTTAACCCATTGTTTATCAATTCATTAATAATTTGTTCCAATTTTGAAGTCCCCATCAGGATAACAAGTGTCCCGCCAACTTTAGCTATCTCTGACCAGGGTAAAGAAGATTTGTCTAAAGCCTCATGACCCGTAACAATAGTTACAAGGGATGTATATTTTCGATGGGTTAATGGAATGCCAGCGTAAGCAGGCACAGCAACCGCAGATGTTACGCCTGGCACAACTTCAAAATCTATACCGTTTTCAACAAGGAATTCAGCTTCTTCGCCACCTCTACCAAAGACAAATGGGTCGCCACCTTTAAGTCGAACGATGACTTTGCCTTCGTTAGCTTTATCTACCAATAATTGGTTAATTTGTCCTTGAGAAAAGGTATGTTCACCAGCCTTTTTCCCAACATAAATTACCTCCGCACCATTTTTAACCCAATTCAGTAGTTCTTCATTCGCCAGATAATCATAGACAACCAATTCTGCTTGCTGAAGGCATTCTAACCCTTTTAATGTTAACAAACCTGAGTCTCCAGGCCCTGCACCAACTAAATACACTTTACCTTGTTCCATAATTTTTATTATACCACACAAATAAACTTTTTCGCAAGCAAATTCTACTTTAGCAAGATTTTCCGTAACTATTCACCGCAGAGACGCACAGACACAGAGAAAAAATTAAAATCTATTGGCTATACGCTTAATTCCATCTCTTAGAACAGGTAACCGTTCAGGGCTATACATTAGAAGTGTAAACAAGGAGAAATGGGGAAAAGGGAGAATTGGAGAAATGGCTCAAACTTTTTCTTGCTCCACCCTTCAGACATTAATCCTGGTGTCGTGTTGAG
>JBFLXS010000586.1 GCA_040755795.1 bacterium
GCATTGATGGTGGTTGGCAACAACGAACTCCGGCAATGGCTGCTGGTCTAACCGACCACGTTTGGAGTATAGAGGAATGGCTTACCTATCCGGTTAGAGGAAGTTAGCTAATTTCGGACACCACCAATTTTTCCTGCTGATGGTGAACTGGATTACTATGCGGGTCCTGTCAGGACGAGAGCAGAAGAAAGCGAGTCGCACAGAACATTCCCCAGGGAGCGATGAAACTCGGGTTTGAACATGGTTAATTTGAAGGTTTGTAGCAAGTACATTTTATCTTTCTTCAAGACCGATTGGACTGTGGCGGATTACCCAATCAGATTCCGTCATTTTCGGGTGGACACCTCAGTATCTATGGGAAGACTAAGACCCGTCCCCTGGACGGCTCAGGTGCTTAACTGGCCGCTAATGTTCGGTCATGGTCAGACACAAGAAGAATCTTATGCGGACATGAAGCGGCGTTTTGAGGAATACAAAGGTGGGGACAAAACACTACCTCGGCCTGGGACGAGGGGTAAGATGGAAATAGAGTTTGCTCCGACTGTCGAAATCGCACAATACGAACCGCTTGCTGGTGAGTTTTTTAAGCAGATATTGGCAATGAACTACGACGAATGTCTGATAACAGACGAATCCAGCCTGTGGGATTTCCACAGCGAGGAAACGAACGAGGAATATCATCGAAAGATTGCGGAAGTTTATGGGGTAGATGTTTCAGATATTAAGAACGGGAACCTGGTGCAGATTTTTAAGAGAATTCGCACACGGGAGAGGCCCGCATAACATTGGTTGGAGCCGACGCTTACCTAAACTATCGTCCTTTGCCTGCCCAGGTATCAGTGATTCAGGCGAGGCTTGCCAGTGGCGGCGGGTAGGCACGAATCAACCTATTCATTAGAGAGGTAATTTATTGTTATGAAACTTCCTACACAAGAAGCAGACTTATTTTTTGAGATAATGTGGGCACTTCAGTTCTTTGTTAATCAAAAACTTAAGATGTTACCTTCTATTAAAACGCTGGGCGAGTATAAGGCACTTTCTAAGAATGAGAAGGTTAAGGTTCGTGAGGCACTATACAAAAACCAGCAATTGATTGATTTGTTTGTGAAAGAAAATCCTCAGCAATTCTCCGAAGAGAAGTTGTTAACTGTAAGTAAATGGCGAGACTTCATAAAAGGAGAGTTCTATATCGAGCGGTTCTTAAAGAAACAGGCTATTTTTATTTCAGAGAAAGAGCAGGTTTATGGAGTCTATGGGCTTTATCAGGGATTCGATGAACTGATTCATCCAGCTCATTTGCCTCTTTTAGTAGAAACGGTACTATTACCCTTTGCCGGAAAAATAGTATACGATGGAATTTTTCATAGTTACAAGATTCATTTTGGTAGTGGAATCTGTAGTAATCTCAAAGAAATCTATATGATTGCTAAACAGAATAATCGCATCATAGAAAGTCTTGAGTCTCCGCCCATTGCCAGGGAACTCAAGGTTCAAGCACTCAAAGATTGGGAACCTGAAATCCAGGATATCTATGAAAAAGTTAAACAATTAAAAGGAGGCCCCCATTATCCCTTAACATACAGTTCTGCTTTTGGTTTAGTCAAAGCCAGTGTGGAATTTGCTCAGGTAGTTGTATCCCCTTCAACCGATTTGAATACCCGATATAAGTCTTTGAAGAAGGTGGAAAGAGAGTTGAAGAAGGCTTATACAGTGCTTGAACGTGAGGAAGACTAATGATAAGATGGAGAAATGCTTATCATTGAATAATTATCCTATTTCTGTATATCATTCCAAAAATGCATGATATACAGAAAGAAATCCTCTCCATATATTATCGGCATTTTTTCTATTTAAGTTGAGACAATTTTAAATAAAGCCTTAAAAATCAAGGGATAATTTATTAAGATGAGAGTGTTGCAAATGGTTTTTAGTTATGGTGTGGGTTGGGGAGAGTTTTGGGTGATAAAACATGCCAAAGTGACAAAAAAGAGGTAATCTGCTTAGTTGACATCAAGAGGAGGAGGTGTTATAT
>JBFLXS010000587.1 GCA_040755795.1 bacterium
CCCGGCACTTTCTTGTCCACGGTGTTGTAAGGCAAATATACCCAGATATGTTAATCTGCCTGCCTTTGGATGACCATAAACGCCAAAAATGCCACATTCGTCTCTGAATTTATCCTCTTTCATATCCCTTCCTCTTTGATAGTGTCGTGTTGAACAAATAACGCACAGAATTTGATTCTGGTAACTGGTAATTAAATATCGTTCGGCTGATCTCAGGACGAAACTATTTAACCAATTACCAGTTACCAATTATCCGTTTGCAGGTTATGAAATCTGATGATATCCCGTGCAAAACTTACTCAACACCACAATAGTGTATTCATTTAATTATGTGGATACACCCTAACCTATAATAATTTTAACTTCAATGATTTAAATCTTTCCTCAACCTTCTCTAAAGAGACTACCTTTAATCCTGAAAGTATATCATCACCAGTTAATTCTTTAATAGTTTGGGCTATTTCTTTAGAGCCAATTTTATTATTGGAGGTTGTCAATTTAGAGATAATTTTAGCCACAATCCCTCGACCATGTCGATTTACCAGGTCAATTATAATAAAGGTAGAGGCTGGAGTATAGAAATATTCCAATTCTTTGGAGATTTGGTAATCTGTCAGGTCTATCGTTTCCTGACCCGGTTTTTTATTAGCGTATAATTTAAGTATTCTCGGATATTCATAATTAAAAAAGGCATATCGGTCAAATCTTTGCCAGCATAAAAATCCAATATACCCACCTATCCCTTCGGCAAACCAAACTCCATCCTCTTTTAATTTTAATTTTTCTTTTATGATACCTTTAACCAATTCTTTGGGCAAGGTATAGACAAGTCGAAGCCGAGTTTTGGCGTCACGAAAGGGAAAACCTGTCTCTGCAACAACGGGATAACATAATATCCCATCTACCCGAACTAAACCCTTATTTGTATATTTTAAAAATATATCATCTATGTCTTCACAAAAAACCAGTCCATAAGGTTGATATGATAAGAGGTTCTCTTGAGGAATTTCTAGAACCTTTTCTATCATTTCATACTCTTTGACTAAAATTTCTAATATTTGATGAGCGAGTTTTTTTTGAGTAGCATTTTCTTCAGGATAAAAAATTTCTACTATCCCTTTTTTTAGTGGTTCTTTTGAAATTTGCAGATGAGTAAAACTCGGTTGTTCAGCCTCTTTATGTAGCCAAAATTTAATTCCCAAAGGTAGCACACCCACAATTATACCACATATAAATCCGAGGATGAACTTTTTGTGCATATTTTCTTCCTCAATAAAGATTATCATACATATCTGAAGTTGTCAAGAGGCTGACCGAGAATTTTTTAAAAATATCTTCTACTATTTTGGTAAAACCTGCTAAATTTAATTAAAAATTGGTAACCGTTCAGGTGGTAATTTACCGCAGAGACGCAGAGAAACAGAACAGAGAAGACATGGAAATAAATCAGATAACAGAAAAGGTCAAAGAAATAGTCAAGAAATAGGGGTCACATCTTGTCAAGAAATAGGTCAAGAAATAGGGGTCACATCTTGAGTGAGTGTTGACAATAGGTATAGATTTAGGTACGAGTTATCTCTTTGGATAACAAGGAGTTAGAGACAACAGATAAAGAAGCAGGTTTGGGGTCAATTAAAAAAAATTAAAGTTTTTTAAAAAAAAATGTCGAGGATACCTAATAGAAAGATAAATTTTTTTAAACTAGGGAAAGAGAAAGGAAATAGGGGTCACATCTTGCAAGGAAATAGAAGGAAATAGGGGTCAAGAGGGGTCAGAGAGGGGTCAGGGTCAGAGGGTCACATCTTGAATTGGGGGTCATCTTGAATTGGGGGTCACATGAATTGGGGGTCACATCTTGAATTGCATGAATTGGGGGTCACATCTTGTGAATTGGGGGTCACATCTTGAGTGAGTGTTGCCAAGAAAAACTACATTTTGTTTGACGAGGAACAAATTTTAGTGTATGTATAACTCTATTAAAATAAAGCGATTAAGAAATTAGGTATAAACTTACATGGAGT
>JBFLXS010000588.1 GCA_040755795.1 bacterium
CAGGAACACTTTCAGGAACTAACTCTGCCTTTGGAGGAATGGTATCAATAAGAAAAGGACCAAGATGCTCAGCAGGTCCCCAGTTACCTGCCCTATCTACCCCCCTGATATGAAACCACCAACCAAATGGTAAATGTACATCTTCCAATCGATGGCTGGTGGTATTATTAATAGCACCAAACTCTTCTTGTATATCCGGGGTATGTAATGGATTTTTATCCCATGCAACTGAATAACTACCTATACCACTTTCAGCATCTAAGGCATGAGTCCAAGCAACACTTACATACGGATTATTTGAAGCGATCCAAGGAGTATGACTCGGACTATGCAAGTTAGTCACATTTTGAGGCGAATTTGTATCAAGATTCATCCCATGCTGCATAAATATATCCCAAACTTGCGCCCCATAACCGTAATTATAGGCAAACCAACCCTTCCAAAAATCCTCTATATCACAGGTCATCGAGTTAGTAATATATTTATCAAACACATCCCAGATCTCCTCAGAGCCCATCATCAATGTATCCTTCCCATCGATCATATTATCACTTATATCCCATAAACTACCGGCTACTAATCCTTCGTTTTCTTTACCATAATTTATGGGTGGTTGGTTACCGAATGAATCCTCAGTCGTCTCAATATTAAATCCATATACTTTCGGAGAATTATTATCAAAAAAGTTATCTACATAATTTTCTGGGTTATTATTAGTCACACAAGCAACAAAATGTGCCCACCCTTCTGACCAGGCTAATCTACTATCTACCCGCTGTAGCCATGAATGGTCTCCTCCCGGGCTATGATCGTATGAATATTGGTCCATTAAGAAATGCCCATATTCATGCAATATCACACCATCATCATATTGATCCGGGTCATTTGTATCTCCTAAGATATAAATACTGTCATTATTTGGATTATAATATGAAATATTTGCGCCATTAGGCCAGTAGACTTCTACTTGAGGTGGATTATTTGGGAAAATAACATCACTAGCCCACTTATATCCAGAAGTAATTACATCTAAAATATTAAAAGCCGCAGATTCTGTTCCTGATGGTTCTTTTATTGTTCCAATATTAAGATTCCCTCCTTCCCAATTATATCCGATATCAGATTCAATTTTATATACAGTTGAATTAAGATCTTTGACATTACTTGCATGTATCTGAGGATAGTCATGTTCATCTGAATAACTACAACTATAGCATCTTACTGCTATATCGCGTCCTGGAGTCTCAGTGCCAGTATCTATATTGTTATCTATTGTAAAATCAAACTGTCCAAGAATATCAGTGCTGCAAGTACCAATTACTGTTATTGTTCCACTATCTACCTCTATTACATGCACTAGAGCATAACGAATAGGTTCATAATATTCACCAAAGTTAAAGCCATTAATTGTATATGGTCTATCTTGATACATAAATGTCCCGGAAACTTCAAAAGGACCTGGATCAATACCCACAAGAAAATGCCATGGGTCTACTGGTATTGATGTCCATTCATGTCCATCAAAACCCCAAACTGCCCAATAATAAGTAGTACCAGTAGTTAAATTAATACCGTTTTTTGCAGGATTAAACTCAGGGACAGAACTACCAATCCGTTTATCAAATAAAGGTGAGTTAAAATTTGGATTATCAGCTATTCTAATATGATAATCCACAATTTTATCACCGTCAGAATCAGTACAATTCCATTTTAGGGTTACATCACTTTTTACCTTCACCGCACCATTTGTAGGGAATGGATTAGTAGGTTTATTAGGAGGTTTGTTACAGCATACTATCAATACAGGAGCTGCCCATTCATGCTCTCTATCATCTTTACTGACAAAAATCTTTCCCCAATCTCCTATTTCCGAATTTGCAATTAGCATAATCCCCTCATTTTGGTAAATTCCAAAATACCATTCTTGTACTAATTCAGTTACATTCCAGTATGCCCAGTAAGCCTCTGGGCCTCCTACATATATGCTATCGTATGGACTTCCAATATACTTATAGTAGG
>JBFLXS010000589.1 GCA_040755795.1 bacterium
TGATACAATCATGACTAATATCTAATCCTACTGGTACTTTTTCTCTTCCCCACAACATTATCTTAAATTTCCTCCCTGCTGGTTATTACTTGTTTTTCTGTCAAACGATTTTATTTTATGATTAGGATAAATAATATCATATCCACGATTATTTGTCAAGAATTTTATCACCATAATTTTATTTTTTTTATTTATACAAAACTTTGCTTGTATTTACTAAAGTTTTTTTGAGGTCTTCATATTATTAAATATCTGTGAAGCAGTAAGAATATCCACTGCTCGTTGAAGTTGCGTGTCTAAAATCAGGTCATAAACAGGTTCCTTTTTTAACTCCTTTTTTCTGATTTCTATATCTATCTTTTTCTTAAGGAGCACTTCTTTTATTTTTATGCCGTCTTTTTCTAAATTAGCCAGTAGTTCTTTCATATCATCTTCTGTATATGGATTATGTTCTTCAATAAATTTTTTTACATACCCTTCTTTTTCTATCTTATTAAACATCTCTGCATCTTCCTTACTTAATTCATATTCTTCGGCAGTAATATCAGGAATGATTCCTTTATCATGGATAGATTTACCTGAAGGTGTATAGTATTTAGCCGTAGTGAGGGCTATGCCGGAGTTATCTGCGAGTGAAATAACTGTTTGCACTGAGGCTTTTCCAAAACTTGGTAAACCAACGATAACTCCTCGTGGGGGAGCAACTCTTCTTTTAACAAGCCATTTTTCTGATTCTATCTCATTAATAGAAATATCCTCTTTATTCTCAAGCAATTTAGCCCATTTATCATATTCTACCTTATTAGTGATTAAAAATTTCTCATATTGTGGGTCTTGAATAGCTCCAGCAACAATTTCTGAACCACTGGCACTCCCATGGTTAATTAAAACTACCATTGGATAATCACCATCCAGCCCTGAATCTGTTGCTTGATAATCTTGATTCATTTGTGGAATGCGACCATTAATGGAAACAATCAATTTCTTATCGGATAAAAATTCATCCGTCACTGCCACGGCTGAATCTAATAACCCACCCGGATTATTTCTTAAATCTAAGATTAAACTCTTCATATCCTTTTCTTTTAACTTTAAAAGGGCATTATGGAATTCATCTGGTGTCTTTTGATTAAAATTAGTTATCCGAATATAACCCATATCTTTCTTAATCATATCATATTTAACACTCTCGATTTTGATTATATCACGAATAATCGTAAATTTAAGCCATTCTTTTTCACCTTCCCTTTCAACGCTAATCGTAACTTCTGTTCCCTTAGGACCTCTTAATTTTCCAACCGCCTCAAATAAGGTAATATCTTTTGTTGTAACTCCATCAATCTCCATAATTTTATCACCAGCTTTAACGCCAGCCAGTGCCGCTGGTGTTTCCTCAATCGGTGAAATAACCGTTAATTGATTATCTTTAAGACCAATAACAATTCCTACTCCACCAAATTCACCTTCTGTCTCCACTTTCATCTCTTTATATGATTCTGGGGTCATAAATCGTGTATGTGGGTCATTCAAACTTTTTAATAAGCCGCTAATGGCTCCATAGATTAAATCCTTTGACTTAACTTTATCAATATCCACATATTGAGTCTGGACAATAGAGAGTGCCTGGGTAAAAAGCCGTATGTCATCATACATTTGTTGATTTTTATCGGATGATGACCTGCTATCTCCGACTATTAGTCCTAAAAATGTTAGCCCAACAATTAACCACAATATTTCCTTACGAAACATTTTATCCTCCTTACAAAAAAACTCTTTTTATTTATATTATCGACAAAATATAACAAATTCATTATACCCTATAATTATATTTATGTCAACAAAAAAAATTTTTTTTCAAACTTAATACCTCAGAGAGCGTTGCGTAGGAGTTAAAGCTATATCTATGGTCACAGGCATTGCTTTACTTCATTTTCTGCCATCTTTTGCTTATTAAATTTGCTCCAGAGGAGCAATCTGTTTGTAGAAGAAAACCCACC
>JBFLXS010000590.1 GCA_040755795.1 bacterium
TTGTTTTCCACAATCAATTTCTACCTATTTCTATAAATTTCAATCTATTTCTATTATCTTATCTCCATATCACCCTTATCTCCTTATCCCCTTTCTTACACTTTTGATATATAGCCTGAACGGTTACTAATTTTCTCTCTGCGTCTCTGTGGCATCTTGCAGTGAACGATTACTCTTTTTCCCCTCTCCCCTTTTTACTCACCTACTTGCCGATTTCGGGTTTATTTCTTCTTGATACGGAGTGATTTCGATTTTTCCGCCTTTAGCGGTAAAGGTTACATATTTATATTCCTCAAAGGTATGGAGGATGGCGTTATGGATAAAGATTTTTACACCAGGATAAATGATGTTGAGTATGGCTATTCTTCCACCGCTATCAAGAGATGTTCTTTTTTGTAATGTGGTTATTTTTTCCGTTGCCTCGCGTAATTTTTCGATTAATAAATCCTGGGCTTTAAGATGGGTGGTTAATAATTCCTCTTTTTCTTCAGGCAGGTGACCATTAGTAGATGCTTTTAAGTTAAGTAATGTTTTTATGCCTAATTTTAGTTCCTGGAATTTTTTCTTATCTTCAGCAATCTCGTAGGCTAAACGGTGGATTTCTTCGCGAGATTGTGGGTCTAATCCTACTTCTAACTCAGTTGGGACTTCAGTCCATGCCCCGATAGTTTTAGCTCGTATCTCTACGCCGGCACGAACTCTACCACCCAGGATTACACCTAATCTCCCTTTTAGAATAACTTTATGTTTAGCATTGATGTAGCTATGGACAATAGATTCACTGACAATGACATCGTGATGGGAATCTATTTTACTGTGTTCTATGAATTTAGCGGATACATCCCCCAATGCATGGAGATGAGCCTCATTTTTTCCTAAAATTCCATTTCCGACATTAATATTTCTGCCAGCCTTAATGTGTGCATTTTCTATACAACCAGCGATAAATATATCTCCACCTGCCTTGACACTAAACCCACCTAAGACATCTCCATTAATCACAACCGTTCCTGGAAAATCGATATTTCCGGTGGAATAATCTACATTTCCATTGATATTATAGACCGGGTCTATATTAATTTTATCTTTGTCAAATATCAGTCGTCCAGAAATGCTTGCTTTCAATTCTAATCCATCTGGTGAAACCTCTATGTTTTTCCCTTGAGGAAAAGGGACATCTTTACCTGGTTGTGGGGGTATTAATCTGCTGGTAACCGTAATTCCTGGTTTGCCGGAAGTCGCTTTAGTTTTAACTGCAATTACTTCGTTTTGCTGGACAATATCAATTGGGCACATCTGTTTAAAATCCACCTTTCCAGCGACTTCTTCAAATTTAATCTCTTTTTGTTTTTTAAATTTAAAGGTTATTTCTGCATCTTTTCCATTTTCTGGCAGGATACCTTCTGCGACTAAAAACACCCTGTTAAATTCCTCTCTCTTTAAAACCCCGGCTAATTTATCCTCCTGTATTCCATAGACTACCTTTTGTTTAGCCAGTTCTTCAAGAATACTTTTAATGGTGATTACTTTTCCTCCTTCAGGTGGATAGAGAATGGTTAAATAGGCTTTTAATTCATCCTCACTAATTTCGACTAAGAGTATATCAACGACTGATTCAACTTGATATTCGCCAATCCTTACTGAGACACCATTGCTTAGTCGGACAGCCTCCGTAATTGCCTCGAAGTCAACATCTTTTATCCGCTCATTATCTTTAACTTGAATTAAAACTTCTTCTAAATCAACTCTTTTCCCTTCACCCAGTGGTGGATAGACCGTTAAATAAACACCCGTAGGCACTGAGGCGATTTTAAAATAACCATCAACATCATAAGGTCGTTTCATTGGTTCTCCTCTGATAAATTGTAACTATTCAGCCTCTTATAAGCCACAGAGGCACAGAGAACGCAGAGAATATAATAGAATTTACTACCAAATCCAATCTCTTCCATAAATATCTGGAATCTTAAAGGATAATTTGCAAATCCATAC
>JBFLXS010000591.1 GCA_040755795.1 bacterium
ACTAGCGTGAGTTTCCTAAAAAATTATTGGCGATTTGCATTAAATGTAGAACTGTGCTCTATTTTCTAAATATTTTTATGTATATACTGAAATATTGAAGATATATTCGATAGCCGTAAAAAATCATAGTCTTCATTAAATCATAAATTTTCCTAATTTATCGCAATTATGGATTTTTATCTTAACAGCCCTATTGACAAATACACTATTTTGAATATAATGTATATACTGAATATGGCAAGTTTGCAGAAAAAAATAAGTCACGGTCGTCCTTATTGGTATATTGTTGAGTGTCGGCGGATAAAGGGTAAACCGCGGCCGATGGTGCTGGCTTATTTGGGTTCGACCGAACGGTTGCTCAATCGGTTGTTAAAGGGTGAAAGGGTGGGTAGTTTAAAGGTAAAAAGTTATTCCCACGGTGCTGTATATGGTTTATGGCAGGTGGCTTCAGAGATTGGGTTATTGGCGATTTTAAATCAATATCTTCCGGTCCAAAAACGGGATGGGTTGAGTGTTGCTGAGACACTACTTTTGGCAGCCATTTATCGGGCGATCAGACCTGGTAGTAAGCGGAGTTTTTCGGAATGGGTTTGTGAGACGACTCTTCCCTTTTTAGCCAATTTTTCGTCAAAGAATTTAACAAGTCAGCATTTCTGGGATCAGATGGATGTGGTTAGCGAAGAGGCCTTAGCTGGAATTGAAGAGGTGTTGGCAAAGAAGTTAGTAGCGGATTTAGGATTTTCTTTAGATACTTTATTTTATGACACAACCAATTTCTTTACTTATGTGAATACTGGGAATGAGCGGAGTAAACTTTGTCAGCGTGGGTATAATAAGCAAAAGCGGATAGATTTGAGGCAGTTCAATCTGGCTTTGCTTGTTTCCCGGGAGGCTTTTATTCCTTTGTTTTCTTTGGTTTACGAGGGGAATATTCCTGATAACAAGAGTTTTCCTGAAATTTTGAGTCGGCTGCGGCATCGGTTAGAGGCAATTAACCAAAGGCTTGAGGATTTGACTTTGGTTTTTGATAAGGGGAATTATTCAGCTGTGGTTCAAGATGATTTAGAAAGATTAAGTATTCATTGGGTTGGTTCGTTATCCAGTGTTCATTATCAGGATTTATTAGGGGTGCCGATAAAGAAGTTTTACAAGGTTGAGTTATCGAATGGGGATGAAGTTTTTGCCTATCGCTGTGTGCGGAAGGTTTTTGGTAAGGAGATGACAGTGGTAATGGTTTTAAGTGAGAAGTTAAAGGATGGTCAGCTAAGGGGGTTTTCTCGGGCATTAGATAGAGCACTTAAAGGGTTAACGGAGTTAAAGAATGCGTTGCAGGGTGTTCGATGTAGGTATCGGAAAGAAGGAGTATTAAAGAAGGTAAATAATTTTTTGGCACGGGAGTATTTAAAAGAGGTTATTAAGGTTGAGGTAAAGGAACGTGGGGAGCAGGTTAGTATCAGTTATAAGGTTAATGATAAGCGGTGTGATTATTTGAAACAGGAGATTTTTGGCAAGAAGATTTTATTTACGGATCGGCGGGATTGGTCTGAGCGGGAGATTATCGAGGCGTATTATGGGTTGGGTCGGATTGAGCAAACATTTAGGCATTTAAAGAATCCTTATCATTTTACGGTGCGGCCTCAATATCATTGGACTGATCAAAAGGTGAAGGTTCATACATTTTGTTGTCTTTTAGGATTGTTGCTGGGGGGATTAGTTCATTGGAAGGTGAGACGCGCAGGAATAAAGATTAGTCTGGAGCATTTGTTGGAGAAACTTAATAGGATTCGTGAGGCAGTTATAATTGAGCCGACAGGTGGTAGGGGTAAACCCAGAGTGCGACGTCAGCTTGAGGAAATACCTGATGAAATTAAAAGATTATACGAAATAATTCAATTCAGTATATACAAGCCTGAAACTCATAAGTGTTAGTATTTATGCGGTTTTGTGGTAAAAAATATGCTCTAAAGTAGGAAACTCACGCTAG
>JBFLXS010000592.1 GCA_040755795.1 bacterium
AAGGATAAGTTGCAAAAAAATCATCAGGCTTTTGAGCCTAATTTTGCCCTCTTTGAGCAAAATAAACAGATTGATAAGGATAAAGAGAATTTTAGAAGTAGCATAAAATTTACGAAAGTCCAGTTTAAAAGGAGTATGTATAAATGAAGATAAAAGAAAAAGCCATGAAGGAATTGAAGGCAATGACACCGTTAGAAATTATCACGATTTATGAGATAATGCTTTCGTTAAAAATCAAAACAAAGAAGAAACTTCCAAATCATTCAAAAGCCTATATCAAAGTGAGAGAGGCATTAAGTAAATGCGACGGGTCGTTAAGCAATGACATACTTATGGAAAGAGAGGATAAAATTTGAAACTGTTCATTGATAGTTCCGCACTTGTTAAATTCTTTCATAAAGAAGAAGGCTCTCAGAGAGTTACGGAATTAATAGTTTCGGAAGACAATGAGATATGGATTTCCGAAATTGCCGGAGTTGAATTTCTCTCTGCGGTAACAAGAAGATTTAGGAATAAAGAAATAGATGAGGAGAATTTGAATAATGCCATTTCGGGTTTTGAAGAACAGTTAAGCACTTTCAATGTAGAGCCTGTAGGACATGCGATAATTAAAGAAACTGAATCTTTAATCAAACAACATGGAAAGTCACAAGGACTTAGAACACTTGACGCACTACACCTCGGAACATTTAATCTGATTGCTGAAAAAGACTGGGTATTTGTAGCAGCAGACGAAACTCTCTGTAAAGCAGTTCACCAAATGGGATACAGTTTTATAAATCCTCTTGAAGATCAGAGACAATAACAAGTTGAATACCAAGAGGAGGATAGATTAGGTTCAAACCTCGAAGATAGAATTTACAAAAAAGCGAAGATTAAGAAAAGAAGAAAAAGGCGGCGGAGCAAGTCTTTTACCTAACAAATCGTTGCAGCGGACGGCGGGGGACTGTGCCGTGGTCAGAGTTTTGTGGTCTCTCAAAGTTTTATCTTGCTATCAAACTTTTGTGGTAATTCTCCCCGCCGCACCTGAACTTTATCGTTAGACAACATTGTGTTGCAACGAAGACTATAAGGAGGTCAAAAAACGATGAGTACTTCAAGCGAAATGGTCAAGAAAGTTGAGGAAGGAAAGATTGTCTATTTTGAAAAAGAGGTAAATGTAAAAGATTTGGAATGGAATGCACATTCAGTATTCAAGGGTGTCTCATTAAAGCATCTTGTGAAAGGAGAATCTACAAATGGTAAATTCAGTTGTCATTTGGTGAAGGTAGAATCTGGTTGTCAAATTGGAGAGCATATCCACGAGGATAAATGGGAGTTACATGAGATAATTGGTGGAAAAGGCAAAGGTATTCTTGCTAATAAAGAAATTTTCTATGAAGCAGGTGTATCTGTTGTAATTCCTGAAGGGAAAAAGCATAAAGTTATTGCTACCGAAGAAGACTTATATTTGCTGGCAAAATTTGTTCCAGCATTAGTTTAAACAGCACTCACAAACGGTACTTAGAGATGATAATCTAATAGATTTCTGCACCTGATGCTATTGTGCTGATGCTCCATAGCGGCAGAGTTGTTAGGTGTACGGAAACAAAACGAGGTGAAACATGACAAAATTACTTAAGAAAGCTTTTAAGGAGGCATCCAGACTCCCCAATGTCGAGAAAAAGTTACCACGAATTAAACGAATTTTACGAATGAATACTAATTATTAGAATATTGTAACCGTTCAGGTGGTCTGGTGTCTAGGTGTCTGAGTTACATAGACTACCAGACACTTAGACACATTTTTATTCGTCCAATTTGATATTCCATCTAAGGGGTCTTAAGAAAGATAAATTGTTAGAGGCATTAAATAAAGGTAACTATTCAGCCTGTAGGAAAGTAGGAGAGTAGGGAAGTAGGAAAGGGGAGACATTGTCCCCAGAAGAGGAATACCGTGCACATCCTTTATCCCTTTCCTACTACCTACTTGCCTACTATTT
>JBFLXS010000593.1 GCA_040755795.1 bacterium
GATGGACATTAATACAGGCATTAATAATCCCATCACTTAACTCTTCTTTTCTCCACTTCTCCATCTTCTCCCTTTCTCCTTATTTTTATCCTACCTGAACTCTTATGAAAATTCACGAAACTCCAGTTGCAATGATTGCCTCAATAATCTTTTCTGTTATCTGATTTATTTCCATGTCTTCTCCGTTCCTCTGCGTCTCTGCGGTAAATTATCACCTGAACGGTTACTGCGGTGAACGGTTACCTACATTCTTTTCTATCCTCATTCTCAAAAGAGTTTGAACGAGTTGGTCTATGTTTTCTCCTGATAGGGCACAGAGAGCAACACTATACGGCGTTTTATTTAACCATTTTGAAATGTGATTTGCATCATCGAATTTATCAATTTTATTAAAAACAGTCACCACTGGTGTTGAGAGAACATCTAACTGTTTTAACACCGTTTGAACACTAGCCATTTGTAATTCTAAGTAAGGGCTACTGACATCAACAATATGTAAAAGTATATCTGCCTCTTGAACTTCTTCTAATGTCGCACGGAATGAAGAAACTAAATGATGGGGTAAATTCTGGATAAAACCAACCGTATCAATAAGAAGTAATGCCTGGTGTTTATTGAGGGTAAATTTAGAAATTTTGGTATCCAGAGTCGTAAATAATCTATCTTCAACCGTAACATCTGTTTTGGTTAATGTTTTAAGTAAGGTTGATTTGCCGGCATTGGTATATCCGACAAGAGCGGCGACAGGGAAGTTTTGGCGTGCCTTTCGTTGTTCCTTTCGGACTTTTGCGACCTTTTGAATATCTTTGTTAAGGTGGCTGATTCTTCTTTTAATTCGGCGTCGGTCATATTCCAATTCGGTTTCACCAGGTCCTCTTGTGCCAATTCCACCCCCTAATCTTGACATCAAAACCCCTAATCCTATTAATCTTGGGAAAAGATAATTCAATTGGGCTAATTCTACCTGAAGTTTCGCCTCCGAGGTGTGTGCCCGCTGGGCAAATATATCCAGAATTAATTCCGTGCGGTCAATGACTCTGACTTCGATTGCTTTTTCTATGTTTCTTACCTGGCTTCCAGTTAAATCATTATCAAAAATAACCAGTTCTGCATGAGTTTGCTTAACCAGTTGTTTTAACTCATCAACCTTGCCTTTTCCAATATAAGTAGATACATCTGGTGAGGTTCTACTTTGAGTAATAGCATCACAGACAATTGCCCCTGCACTTTTAGCCAATGCGGCTAATTCTTCAAAGGAATAATTAAACTCCCCGTCTTTTATTCCGGCTATCTTCACACCAACTAAAATCGCCTTTTCGCTAATCTAAACTCCACCTCCAGCAAAAGTAGAGAGTAGAGAGTAGAAAGTAAAGAAAACATCACTCCCCATGCCTATCTCCTTACCTCCCACCTCTATCTCCTACCACTATTTTTGTGTCCACCCTGTGGACATGGTTGTTCTCCTGAAAATAGGAAGTAGAGAGTAGAAAGTAGAGAGTAGAGAGTAAAGAAAACATCACTCTTCACGCCTTCTCCTTATCTCCCACCCCTATTTTCATCCTTTTTTGTGTCCATCCTGTGGATATAGTCGTTTTCCTATAAATAGTTTTTTCACGCAAAAGACGCAAAGGTAATTTTTCCCCTTATTTTCTTTTGCGTTCTTTGCGTGCTTGGCGTGAAACTTCCTTTCCCCTGAAAATAGCGAATTAGTGAATTAGAGATTAGTAAATTAGTATAGTATCCACAGACTTGTATCCTATGGTTTAGAACAGATATTCCCCCTTAATAAAGGGGGTTAGGGGGTTGTCCTTCCATTATTTTCATCCCCCTTTGTGAGTCGCAGACTCATGACCGTTCCCCTGAAAATGTATGTAAGTTGTTGTAATTATTTATTTTTTGTAGTAGCGAGAGGAAAGTAAAACCATCCCTTCCCTTAAAAGCACACAATATCCCCTTCTTGCCATTGTCTCGAAAACCATTT
>JBFLXS010000594.1 GCA_040755795.1 bacterium
GAAAACCAGGTCCTAACTTTTTATGGACATTAATACAGGCATTAATAATCCTATCAGTTAACTCTTCTTTTCTCCACTTCTCCATCTTCTCCCTTTCTCCTTATTTTTATCCTACCTGAACTCTTACCAGCTCGCCAGGCTGCATAGGCAAGGGCTTCACGAATATCTTCATCTTCTAAATAGGGGTATGCTTTTAGAATGTCGGTGGTGGAGTATCCTGCAGCAACCAGTCCAACAATAGTTCCCACAGTGACACGCAATCCACGAATACAGGGTTTACCCCCCATGACATTAGCATCAAAAGTAATCCGTGTCAGATTTTTCATAGTGTTTATTCTCCTTAACCTTTTTATTATTAAGCCGTCATTTCCTTCTATTCCAAATAGAGAGATTGTTACACCTAACCTTCAGATTATCCTGCCTATTAGCAGTTTTGTTTTACTTCGACCAAATATAAGGTAACATAAGCAAACTAATTTGTCAACGAAAATGTTATATTAAAATAGCAAGGGTAATTCTTGCCTTTTGTTCTATTCCTCCATCTGTTCCCCAATGTAGATATATCTTTCCAGCAATTTATCATAATCAGCCCATGTTTTATCTTTTCCCTTTTCAATTAACTGGATGAATCTATTAACCTGGGCATCAAGATGTTCAGCATAATGGAGAGTGCATGCCTCCAGTGTCTTTGGCTTTTTAGGGCTACCCCATTCGTATTCTCCATGATGACTTATGAGTAAATGGGACATACGCATTTTAAGCTCTTTGGGAAATCCTTCGATTTTATCCATTCTTTGACTAACTATTTTCTCTCCCATAACAATATGTCCAATTAATCTCCCTTCATCTGTGTAATCAATTCCCTTTGTCCATTTCAACTCCTCCATCTTACCAAGGTCATGCAATATAGCTCCTGTAAATAACAGGTCTCTATCTATCTGGGGGAATAATTGGCAAACCACCTCACATATTTTAATTACCTCATAAATATGTTCGATGAGACCACCTAAGTAGGCGTGATGAAGCGATTTAGCGGCAGGAGTTTTTTTTAATAAAGAAACAAATCCTTCATCGTTAAGAAATGAGTCAAGCAGGGATTTTAAATATTTGTTTTGAATATCAATAGACTTAATATAATCAAATAACTTATCCACATCTTTTGAGGTTTCAGGCAGGAAATTACCGATGTCATACGCATCTACCTTATAGAGCTTACTTACATTTAATTGCAATTTATCGTTGAATAATTCAATTCGACCTTCTAATAAAACAACATCTTCTTCTTCAAACCTTAAGGCAACCTTCTCGGCATTATCCCAGACCTTTGCCTCCATCTGGCCGGTTTTATCTCCAATGACAAGCATCAGAAACTTACCTAACTTATTTTTGAAATCCCGAAGTTGCTTTTTATAAACCATAAATTGACTATTTACTACATCATGGTCTTTTAAGTCCCTGATAAATTGTTTTGGCATAGTCATTCTCCTGAAAAAAGGAAGTAGAGAGTAGAAAGTAGAAAGTAAAGAAAACATCACTCCTCACGCTTATCTTCCTATCTCTCACCTTCTATCTCCTACCTACTTTGTCTCCACCCTGTGGACATGGCCGTTTCCCCTGAAAATATCCGCAGATTTCGCAGATTACACAGATTTTTAATTTTTTATCTCCCCGCTGGGGGGATTAAGGGGTCAGGGGATTCTTTTATTCCCGAGCCCCGAGTCCCTTAATTTTCATCCCCCTTTGTGAGCCGCAGGCTCATGACCGTTTCTCCTTTTAAGTATTCAGGTGTCATCTTTCAGCCATCACTATTTAGATATAGGATGGTTAAACGCTTACTATCTCCAGACTTAAATCCAATGCCTTAGAAGAGTGTGTCAAAGCACCAATCGAGATAATATCCACCCCAGTAGAGGCTATTTGATGGACATTCTTTAGACTGACCCCGCCTGAGA
>JBFLXS010000595.1 GCA_040755795.1 bacterium
ACTTAACAAAGCAATAGGTTGTTCACCACCTTATTTTCCTTCCTTTGCGTCCTTTGCGAAATCTTCCTTTGCGCTCTTTGCGGTTAAATCTTTATACCTTTAAAAAACTTGAACATCAAGTATTAGTAACTCAAGACCTGAACGGTTACTTTCTCTATTCCTTTAATATCTTACCTTTTTCAATTGCACTCAGGAATGCCCTGGTTACCTGTGGGTCAAATTGGATATTTGAATACTTTTTTATCTCGGCAATGGCATAGTCTATAGTAAATTTGTCCCGATAAGGTCTATTTGAAGTCATGGCATCAAATGTATCGGCAATAGCTAATATCCTGCTGCCAAGAGGTATATCTTTTCCTTTTAATCCGTTAGGATAGCCTCTACCCTCAAATCGTTCATGATGATGGAGTATGATGGGAACAACATCTTCCATTTGTCTTATTGTGCCTATAATTTGAGCACTTATGGTGGGATGTTTTTTTATCTCGCTATATTCTTTTTCATTTAATTTTGATGGTTTATGCAAAATTTCCTCCGGAATACCTATTTTACCCACATCATGTAAAAGCCCGGCTAAATATATTATTTCTTTTTCCTTAAACGAAAGATTAAGTTCATCAGCTATGGCTAAGGCTATTTTGCTTACTCTTTCAGAATGACCGTAGGTATAAGTATCTTTTGCATCGATGGTTGAGGATAGAGATTTAACCGTATTGAAAAAGAGTTCTTTAGCATCTGTAAATAGCCAGAAGTTTTTAATCGCTATTGCCCCTTGAGTAGCCATAGCGGTAAGCAATTTTAAATCCCGTGATGTAAAAATACTGCGGTCTATTTTATCGGTCAAATTTATGACACCAATAATCTCTCCGACTGCCTTCAAAGGAACCGATATTATTGGCAGACTAATAAACGATTTAGTTTTATATCTTTTCAGTCTTTCTTCTTCAGAGAGTTTTTCTACCTCTGCATCCGAGACAATCAAGGGTTTCCCATCTTTTACGACCTTGCCCGCCACTCCTTCTCCTACCTTTATTCGAGTATTTTTGACTATTTCTTGAGGGATGCCATGAGCGGCAACAATTTTAAGAAATTCACGCTCACGGTCAAAAAGCATTAATGATGCCCGTTCTACTCGGATTATCTCTACTGCCTTTTCCACTAACATTTGACATATTTCATCTACATCAAATATATTACTTACGGTCCTGGCTATCTCGTATAAAAGATTTAATTCTTCATAAAGCACTCCCACTTCTTTAGCCATATCTTCTTTATTTATAAAGTTTTGGATAATATCATTGATTAACAGAATATTCTGTTTAATCTCTTGTTTTTTACTGGATAGCCCACAACCGGTTAAAACCCCAATTGTTCCTTCATTAGTAATTATAGGTAATCCTACTCTTAAATATTCAGTATCACATTCTTGGACACATGATTGACCTGAACTCATTACCTCAGAGAGGATAGAAAGGTGATTACCCATACATCTTCCTTTATGTTTAATCAATTCACAAAGTTTAGTGCTCTGAAATACCTGCTGGTTAGAATCAACAATAAATAAAGGGATACCTGTTATTTGGGCAAGTTTATTTAATAAATCTGTTTTTTGTAGGAATTCTTGAATATACATCATAATACCTCAAATAGTAACTATTACAAGATGCTTGTGTTACTTTACCCATCAATTGAGTAGCGACAAATAATAGTGTGGTGTTAAGTAAGTTTTGCACGGGGTATCATCAGATTTCATAACCTGCAAACGGATAATTGGTAACTGGTAATTGGTAACTGGTAATTGGTAACTGGTGATTGGTAACTGGTAATTGGTAACTGGTAATTGGTTAAATAGTTTCGTCCTGAGCTCAGCCGGTAATCCCTCAGTTATCAGTGGTAAAAACTAAATAGAAATTTTCTCTCGCAAAGACGCAAAGTTCG
>JBFLXS010000596.1 GCA_040755795.1 bacterium
GATATTTTACTATCTTATCCCGAATCTCCTCTATAAGTGAAGAAGTAATGGGTTCAAGAATTACCTTTTCTTTCCTTTTCATTGGTTCTGCTTCATATTTACCCATGGTTTGCATCCTCTCCTTTTACCCACAATGAGCAGATAACGGTATCGGTGTTTGTGAAGTGCGAGCGGAAGCGAGCATTTGGGTGAGCGAAGCTTCCCACAAACACCGTGTTATACGCAGTTTCGCCTTTATTCTTCAAAGTCTATCCAGCCTTTCTTTTCATCGAAGATTATCCGAAACCTCTTGAATATATCTGTTCTTCCCATTAACATCGGAACTTCCTCTACTAATGCCCAAGCAATTTTTACCTTCAGACTTTTACCATTTAATATAAGAGTAGCTTCTTTAAGAATATAAGGAACTCCTGCACCTGAGATACCTTTTATCTCACGAATAATATCCTCTCTTTCTTGTTTAAACCCAAGAGCTTTACCAAACCGAAAGGGAATCATAGAAATGTCTGCTCCAGAATCTATATACATTGGTATCTCTACTCTAAATTCATCCAGTTCTAACACCACATCCGCCACAGGTCGCAAGACTTTTCCCAAACTGCTTTCTTCTTCCTTAAATTCATGCCGAATCATAGAACTAACATCCTTTCATCTGGAACCCTGGCTACAAAGGGAATCTTATCAGAATATACCTGTCTTGCTTTGCCAAGCATATCTTCAATATCCTCTCCTTTTGCTATTACTGTTCCATCTACAATAACTACATACTTATTCTGGAGCCCTGTTTTATTAAGTTTGAGGTATGTTTCAAAATTTTTAGTCATTTCTCCTCTTGCCTCCTCTCTTTTTCTATCTTAAAAAATAAGGTGAAATTGCGTATAACGGGATGCGGATGAGCGAAGTGCCCCTTATGGTTTTTGCAAAATTAACTTCCACTTTTCTGGAATACCATAAAATAAATTAAAAATCAAACATCAAAATGTAAAATTACAAATCAAAAATCAAAATATTCTCCAGCTACTTTGTTAATTTACAAGTATTGTAACTATTCACCCTGTAGGGAAGTAGGAGAGTAGGGAAGTAGGGAAGGTATTATCTAATTCTATCTAAAGGTCTTAATTATCTGCCAGATTTTCAATCCATTTGGGATATATCTGAAGAAGTGAGTAGGATGGTTATAGGTTTAATCAAATCAATTAAGAGTAAAATAGTATGAAGTATTTTCCCCCTTTCCTACTTCCTACTTCCTACTTGCTTGGTATGCTGAATAGTTACCAAGTATTTTTGCATTTTGCATTGTAATTTTGATATTTGCATTTTGATATTTACATTAAAGTTCTTCTTGCTATCGCTCTCCCCAAAAGAGGAACCTATTTATGAAAAAGCAATTAGGGGCATTTGGGCTTCAGCCCCGACCCGCAAGCGGGTGCCCCGCCGCTGATAGCCGAAGTGACGCAGAGCAACTTCCCTTTTTCAAAGATTCCCTTTGAGTTACATAAAGCTTTCGCCTTTCGCTCATCCACATCCCCAACCCGCCTGATGTGGGTGCCCCGCAAAATGGAGCGAAGCGACATTTTGGTTATCGTTCCAGAGTTTGCGAAGTTTTTGGCTGGTAGGGGTCTCAATAACCTTTTGAATTACAGTTAGATGTTTAAAAGAATAACTCACCTTTGATACACCACTTAATACCAGTCAAAAATTTAGCTTTAGCGTCGCAAACTCTATGTTAGTTACAGTTGCAGGCATTTCCTTTCTAATAAAAATGGTCGCTGTCCTTTTCTCTTGCTTCACCGACTTGACCTTAATTTAAAGTAACTATTCAGCTTCCATTTTTTTCCTTTTAACACTGAAAGTGTTAAATTTCACATAACCGTAGATATAATCTACGGAAAAAGACTCGTGAGCACTACTCGACCCTGAAAGGGTCGAATTTTA
>JBFLXS010000597.1 GCA_040755795.1 bacterium
ATGGAGCTTTATGTGATGGGTGGGTTTTCTTCTACAAACAGATTGCTCCTCTGGAGCAAATTTAATAAGCAAAAGATGGCAGAAAATGAAGTAAAGCAATGCCTGGGACCATAGATATAGCCTTAAGCCCTACGCAACGCTCTCAATACAATATTACCTGAGTTTCAAAATTTTCTGTTGTCTTGTAGACTTGTTCCTGAAAAAAACATATCTTTCTATGCTCTGTGGGTAAGTAAGTTCCTTGCCTTTTCTAATTCTCTTCACCCTTTCTCAAATTTGCATTGTATTGGGCCTAACGATTGAGCTCACCTGCTGCGAGGGGGAATTACCACTAAACTTTGTAAGCAGGTTAAAACTTTGATAAACTACAAAATTATCTCAATCACGCCACAGCCCCTCGCAGTCAGGTGCAGCGATTTGTTAGAATTTCTCTTTTATATCCTCACACAGAGCCTCAAAGCACACAAAGATTTATTCTTTTTATTCAATTCCTTTGTGACTTTGTGTGATTATTTTTTCATTCTAACGCCTGAGCTAAGCTGCGGCGGGCTTGCCCGCCTTCAGCTTCAGCGATTGGTTATGTGATTTTTGTCTTTTCTGTATATCTTGACCACTGAGTATTTTCTTTAGAAATTAATCCTTCCACTCTCTGCACTAAACTACAAAATGCATCATTATTATTATATGGTGGGCATTTTGTTTGGTAGAGATATTTTTCATGTTTTAATGTTTCAGCAGTTGTGCGATATTCAATCCAAATTTCATGATACTTATAAAGAGCAGATAACCCAGCCGATACAGCAATTATCACACCTAATGCACCTATTATTATCAAATGATATGGAATAGTTGTCCCAATACCCGCCAAAAAAGGAATAAGAGCAGCAGCGATAATTTCCAGAAGCCTTAACCACTTAAACCATTTCTGGTTAGTTTGGCTTTTTTTACTATACCAATTTATTTGATCATTAAGCCGATTATTAATATATTCTTCTTCTGTCATATTCATTGCCTATCCCCGATATAAATTCCATATTGCATTTATTACTGGTTTCTTATTCCACCCTACTGCTTCATCAGAGTTATCTAATACAACACCAGGCTTTTTCTGCTGCCCAAATGGATTTACAGCTAAAATAGGTTTGCCATATAATTTTGATCCTTCAATCTCTTTTTTAATCCATTTACTATAGCTGGCATACATGCCAGATGGAATAACAACTACATGGCTTCGACTAATCTTGTTGTAAATGGCATTTTTTAGTTGAGTATCATTTGCAGCATTATGAATTGGATCGTTTTTGGGAACGGAATAATCATGAAAAACCAGGGAGGCTTGTCCAACTGACCAATTTTCTTCAAATATCCAGCTCGATAGAGTCTCATAATGGTCAGAATATGCCCACGCATGACTTATAAAAACATGTATTTGATAACTGCTCATAACAACCTCCTTTACTTATAAAATTTACACATAACGATTGAGCTCACCTGCTGCGAGGGGGAATTACCACTAAACTTTCATAAGCAAGATAAAACCCTGGGAAATTACAAAACTATCTCAATCACGCCACAGCCCCTCGCAGTCAGGTGCAGCGAAGGGTTAGAATTTCTCTTTTATATCCTCACACAAAGCCTCAAAGCACACAAAGATTTATTCTATTTTCATTTTCACCCATCTTTGTGTTCTTTGTGTGATTATTTTTTTATTCTAACGATTGAGTTCAGCGGCGGCGGGGCGGATTACCACAAAACTTTATATACATAACAAAACTTTGGTCAATCACAAAACTTTGAGAACCCATCCACCCCCCGCCGTCCGCTGCAACGACTGGTTAGCAAAAGTTCCACTTCGCTGTTTTTTTCCTTTTCTTCTTATTTTTGTATCCCATGATCAAAGTCTGATTCCAACTCACTACTCTTGTCGTCTTTTAA
>JBFLXS010000598.1 GCA_040755795.1 bacterium
GTAATGATAGATGCCCAAGCCAGACATATTCCGTTGCCCTGTGAAGAGTTTATCGGTGTACATGTTTCCTGTCGTGAGACGCGTCTCGCGCAAAATATGCCAGAACAGAGGAATTTTATAAGGTGGCACATGAATAATCGTAAATTCAATTTATTTGTCACATTTGTGACACGATAGTTAAACACATTCTCCATATCTACATCTACCCAAGCTGTACCGCCAGCAAGACTGAACCTATTGTATTAATAATGAGGTGAGAGATAATCGATGGAGAGACCTGGCCAGAACGTTTTGTAAGTTCACTTGAGATATAAGTTAAGATCGGAACGGAGAAGAAAAAAGTAAGAGGAGATCTGATTCGACCAATATGTAAAAACCAAAATAAAGCGCCTTGTACCCAAATAATCTTGTTAACGTCCCATTTCAGCTTTCGTAAATATCCCCATATGAACCCGCGAAATAGTATTTCTTCCACGGGAGCAGTAAACGAGAGTTCGTATATTGCTCTCCGTATCATATCCCAAAACAACCCATACAGTCCTGGACCGCTATTTTGTATTGTTTGCACCTGAAAGGACTCGATAAAAGTAATTGGAATGAGGGAAAGCAAGGCAACAAATAAACCAATAGCTAACCATCGAAAATCGGTTTTGGGTGTTTTGGTCCAATTCGGAATTGTGCTAATAAATACCGCTAATCCTGCTATCCCAATAACAAACAGGAAATAACCTTCATTCTCAACTCCAAGTCGTCTCCTAAAAACAGAACTCAATATTAGGATAAGTAATGACAACCGGTCTAGATTGAATTCGTTGAGATTTTTCCTCTCAAGACATATTAATAGAGCAATTACTAAATAAATCACCGTAACATATGTGTACTTGATATGCGAATTTAAATTGAAGAATAACATCATTATTGCGAAGAATGATATTTGTACACAAATCATCAGAATTACAAATGGACCGATTTTCTCGCGCACACATACTCCTGACCACATAGATAATAATAACTTGTTTCAAAGTATGAAGCCTTGAGCACAGGGAAGGGTCTTTACCACCGAAAACAACGGGCTCTTCGGTCACATCAACCACCTCACAGAGGGCCACAGCATTTTTGAGATGGTTATAGGGCAAATCGAATCTACAGTTCTATTATATTTGCATTACAACAGAATATACCTATGGCGGAAACGGCGTTCCAGTTTCGGGTGTTGGTGGTGGAATTGGCATAGGCGCATATAAATCAGGCGTTGAAGTAATTGGCGGAGGAGTGCCCCACTCCCACTCTGGTACTTGAAACTCGCCATTTAACAAGAAATATATTGTTATACCAACGCCATCGACGATATCGCCTAATGGTTGACCAAGGCCAAATAATGGATTAGGGTAAGGACCAATCATTGGTCTACTGTCAACGCCGATTTGAATAAGATCTCCCACAGAAGGATCGCCCGCGGGACCTGGCGCGAACAAGAAATCAATAACATCGACAGCCGATGGAAGATCAATATCAATATTTGGCTGAGGACTAGGTGTCCATCCAGGCGGTAGTGTAACTGCCCAAGGTGTTGATGAAATAGTGGGTGTATAACTAGGAGTAGGAGTAGTGGCTAAAGTTGCAGAAGGGGTAACAGTCGATGTGGAAGTTGAAGTTGAAGTAGAGGTAGAGATCCAAGTTGGCGTAGAGGTAACCGTGGGGGTAGGGATATAACTAGGCGTGGAAGCAAAGCTACCACCCCCTCCACCACTTCCGCCACTTGCACCTCCAAGAGGACCACCTCCACCACCGCCACCTCCACCGTTACCCGGTAGATTCGGTCTATTAGACGAATAAGGAGAAGTAGGCAACGTGGTGGTATTCGAGCAATAACTGGGATCGTTCCAACAATCAATGGGAATATTGCCGCTGGGATCAATATACCGCAC
>JBFLXS010000599.1 GCA_040755795.1 bacterium
ATTGTGGAAAACAACAAATTTCCATAAATTTCTATTAGTTTCTATTAATTTCAATTTTTTTAATAATATCTCCCTATCTCCTTAATCTCCACATCTCCTTTTGTTACACCACCTGAACGCTTACGGAGAAAGGGAGAAGATGGAGAAGTGGAGAAAAGAAGAGTTATAGGATTATTAATGCCTGTATTAAGGGATAAACCACTTAATCTTAAAAAAACTTGAATATCGAGTTATACATTTTCGCACATCCTGAAGATACATTTTACCAGAAATTTTATCCAAAAGTCAACAAAAAATTTGATTTATTACTTGACAATTATCTCCTATTTATGATAATCTTAAAAGAACAATGAATCCAGTTCGTAGTAGATTTTCTAAAAAACTAAATAAAGAGGTTGAAGTTTTTACTTCTTCTATTGATATTGATAAGAAATTCTATAAGTATGATATTATCGGCAGCCAGGCCCATGCAAAAATGCTCAGTAAATGCGGTATTATCCCTCAACAAGAAGCAGAAGAGATAATACAGGGATTAGAAGAGATTAAAACCGAACTTGAAGAAGGCAATTTTCAATTCAGCCCGGAATTAGAAGATATTCATATCCATATTGAAAAAGCCTTAATAGATAAATTAGGTAAAACGGGTGAAAAATTACATACTGCCAGGTCTCGAAATGACCAGGTAGCCGTAGATACAAGGCTTTATCTCCGAGAAGAAATAAAAGAGATAATCGAACTAATAAGAACCTTACAAAAATCTATCATCAATATAGCCCAGGAAAATTTAGAGACGATTATGCCCGGTTATACCCATTTACAGCATGCCGAACCAGTTCTTTTCTCGCATCATTTAATGGCTTATTTCTGGATGCTTCAACGGGATGTAGATAGATTACAAGACGGCTATAAGCGGGTAAATGTTATGCCACTTGGGAGCTGCGCTCTGGCTGGAACATCCTTACCTATAGACCGCCAATGTGTTGCTGAATTACTTGAGTTTCCCCTAATAAGTAAAAATAGCATTGATGCGGTTAGCGACCGAGATTATATCATTGAATTCTTATGTAATATTTGTTTGGTGATGATGCATCTATCAAGGTTAAGTGAGGAGTTAATTCTGTGGTCAACACAAGAGTTTGGATTTATTGAGTTAGATGAGGCATTTTGCACCGGCAGTAGCATTATGCCACAAAAGAAAAATCCAGATGTTTGTGAATTAATTAGAGGAAAAACAGGTATAATTTACGGACATCTTGTTTCATTACTCACAATGATGAAGGGATTACCACTATCTTATAATCGAGATATGCAGGAGGATAAATATCCATTACTTGATACCGTAGAAATAGTTAAATTAGCATTATCCATCTTTGGTAACATGCTCTTAACGATGAAGATAAAGAAAGAAAGGATGTTATCTATCTTGAGTGGTGATTTTTCAACTGCGACTGAAGTGGCTAATTATTTAGTCAAAAAAGGTATTCCTTTTCGTCAGGCACATCAAATAGTAGGTAAGATATGCCAGATGGGGAAACCATTAGAAGTTTTGACATTAAAAGAGTTACAGCATTTCTCACCCGTATTTTCAGAAGATGTGCTTAAAATATTAAAACCGCAGGAGTCTATAAAACAAAAAATATCTTATGGGAGCACGGGAGTAATTCAAGTAAAGGAACAAATTGAATTAGCTAAAGGAAGCATGAATTAAGAGAAGGTAGGGAAACGGGGAAAGGGAGAAAGGGGGAAAAGGCTGAAGGCTGAAGGAAACAGCGTTCAAAACTTCAGCCTATTTTCAGGAGAACGCTCATGAACCGCTGGTTCACAAATGAGGATGAAAATAGTGGTAGGAGATAGAAGATGGGATGTAAGGAGATAGGCGTGAGGAGTGATGTTTTCTTTACTTTCTACT
>JBFLXS010000600.1 GCA_040755795.1 bacterium
CCTAATTGAAAAAGAATCTGTACATCCTCTTTTAAAGAATCCAAAGTTATTATATGCTCAACTTTTGATGTTTCAGGGGATGTTGTAATGGTAATTGGATAATCCGCCACGGCCCCCTCGTTTGTAACTCCGGTAAACTTGAGGTCCATATATTGTGATCTTTCTCCTGAAATCTTAGGAAGAATTATATAAACGCCTAACGAATAATCTCCAGTTCCTGTACCATAAATCTGTAAAGAATAATTACCTTCCTCTATGTCTAAAGATAATTGTTTTCCTGGCGGAATAATTTCAGGATCGGGCGTATCTCCAGCACCATAGAACCCATTAAGACCATCGTTCACAATAGTCTTTGTGACAGGATCGAAACCTAGTCTTTTACCCTCGGGATCGGTTAATAAAAGCTCAACGGCGCATTGCGCATGGATTTCCATCTGCCCCATTTCCCCTGTTTTCCGAACAAATCGTCTAAATCCCCCTGTACCCGCAGAATCAAATATTGTATCGAATTGGTTACCATATGAATCTAAAGTAACCTTTGTTGTTGATGCAGGATCATTAATCTTATATGTCTCGGTTTTCTTTCCTTTTACTACAACAAAATGTGTAGTAGAATATTCTCTTGGCACTTTTAAAATTACAGGATTTTTATCTCTTAAATCGCTGTCTAAGGTATCAAAACTGGTACTCACATAATTATACCTAACCTGCCCAGTTGAGTATTCTTCTACCTTCGGCCAATATATGTTCCCTCCTGGTTGGTATCCTTCATGTCCATTCATCCAGTTATTTAAATTTTTAGGATTTACCTCTGCGCTATCCGCCCCATAAGCTACTCCATAAAACCTCAAAACCATCACCAAATCTGTCAATGCACATCCCAGATTTTTTATTTTATTCTTTGGAGGGCGGACACTATCATAAACTTCATCAGCCCACCCTGTAGAATCAGAACCGTTCCAGCTTGTTGAATCTAATTGACTATAATAAGGAACTGCCAGGTTTATCTCCCCTTCTCCGATATTTATTGCCCATTCTTTGGTAAGTCTTACCCAGCCTGTCCCGCATGACGGCATCCCGTTACTGCAATAAATTACTTTAACTTTATAATTATGTCCGCCTCCTGCGGGATAAAAATGCCTGCGGGTATAGGTAGTATCAGCATCCGGCCACCATTCTTCATGTTTCACAACTCCGTCTTCATAGTAATAATAAGCAATCGCATAACCATTTATTTTTAATGTATTTGGAAAACATAAATTTGTTCCAACCAGGACAGTTGTATCAGGATGGGTAATAATTAGCTTCCCGTCCGATGTAGTCTCCGTTTGCATAGGGCCGACATAAGTTGAATTCCCACCGCATTCATCAGAACTTGAGTAAAAACCTTGAATGGCAAAACTGTCCCTGCCGGAACTTTGTTTATGGCACCTGCGGCACACATCGATATCTTCTGTCCAATTCGCACCGCAGTTCTCAGGAGGATTTATATTTTCTATCTTCTCCCCATTTTCCGTATAACCCGTATTACCAATCAAAAAAATTAATGAAAGAAGTATAAAATATTTCTTAACAATTTTATTAAACAACATTTTATTTTCCTCCCTTATTTATAATCCTGAAATCTCCCCCCATTCAGGTTTTCTTGTTTATCCGCCAGCGATTTGTGGCGGGCCGGAGAACGGATAGAACGGATATGGGACGGAGTTGAAACAGTCCACCATCGTTTACCCCAATACCCCATTTAATACTTTTTCTTCGTTCCCCGTATTTCCCATAAGTTCTTCACCCAGCCTGTTTAATTTACTTATTCCGCTTTTGCTTAAATTTAATTTCTGACAGAAACTTTTGCCTGAAATACCCAGCCGCTCTTTCCCGATATTGACCAATATTGCTTTTA
>JBFLXS010000601.1 GCA_040755795.1 bacterium
ATAGTAAAGATGGATTTTGCTACTCCACATGAGATAAGCCCTGTAGCAGTAATAGTCTTTAATCCATAAGGTTGTGAATCGACAGTAAAGGCAGCGGTAAAACTACCTTGAGCATTAGTAGTAGTCAGGCCAATAGTCAATGTAGCTCCAAAATCTATTTGTATTTGCTCATTTGCAAGATAACCTTCACCTATTACCGTAACTATTGTGCCAATATTACCTGAGGAAGGAATAGTGTCAGTAATTTTAGGTTGGATAGTGATAACTTCTGGCCCTAACTTGTATAAATAAGGCGGAAATGTTACTTCTTCTCCCTGCTCGTCCCTTACCTTAAATTGATATTGATATTCACCTTTTTGAGGGAGTGTGGTTGAATAAGCGTAATTTGCCCCTTTTGCCCAATTTCCGTCAACAAAATTCATCGTGGCGGTGGCGATTAAGTTTGCTTGTTTGTAAATATAAACTATTGGATAACCAATTGCCGGTGGGTCACCATTTGTATCCTGATATAATATTTGATAAGTAAAATCAGTTTTAAGCGTGCCGAAATTCGGGTCAATGCCGTCTGAAATAAAACCTTGTTTTTGCGACCAGAAAAGTGTTGGTTTAAAATTAGGTCCTTCAACTATTGGCCCATTCTGTTCATTTGTTGGCTCTCCTGAAGCAAACATCCCTTTGGTATTTTTTGCCTCAAAATAATAGGTGTAATGGTTGCCGCCAATTGGAAATGTAGTTGCAAAAGTGTATGTTACCCCGGTTTTATAATCATCACCAACTTTAATGAACATATACTGACCATTTGGATATTCAGGATTGCCGCCGCGAAAGATATGCACCCGCGGATAGCCTGTTGCAGGAGGATAACCCGTAGGGTCTTGATAAGTTACCTTGTAGGTAAAATTAGTTACATATCTTGTGCCTGTGCCAGGGTTAATCCCATCATGGATAAATCCCTCTTCCGCTGCCCACATTAAAACAGGTTTATCTGTTACTATTGGTCTTTCTTTTGGTAGAACAGGTTGTCCTACTGCATTTACATTACCTGCATCATATGCCTCAAAATAATATGAATAAGTTCCTATTTCTGGTAACAAAGTAGAATAGGTATACCATTTCCCATCTACATAATTAATATCCGTTGAGTCTACTTCTTCCATAACAAAAGGACTGTTAGCAACTTCCGTAGCTCCTTTAAAAATATGGACGACAGGGTATCCTCCTAATGGAGCATCATTATCAGAATCAAAATACATAACTTTATAAGTGAAGGTAGTATAGTTTAACCCTATTTCTGGATAAAGTCCGTCATCTTTATACCCAGGTTCATTAAGCCAGAGGAGCATTGTACATGAATCAACTCTAAAGGTAACCTCAACAGATTTACAAGACATAACACCTGTAACAGTAATTGTCTTTAACCCAGATGATTGAAAATCAACGCTAAATGTACCAGTAAAATTATCTGTATTATCTGAAGCTATGATAGTGATACTTTTAGTCGTGCCAAAATCTATCCGAATTTGTTCTTCAGGTAGATACCCTTCACCGGCTATCGTAACTATTGTGCCTATTGTACCTGAGGTTGGGATAGTAGTAGTTATCTTTGGATTTGTTACCTGTAGGGTTATAGTTCCTTTACTTATATTAGAAACGATGTCCGTAGCCGTTATAACTAAATTCTTTACTCCACATAGTACAGAATTTGGTATTGTAGTTTTATAAGTGTAGATTCCATCATTTGCTATCTCATCTCCATTTGTTCCATCATCAAACATCGGTTGATTGGCATTATTTAAAATAGGCATAAGGTTAATAGTAGCAGAGGCGACTACATTGACATCTTTGATTTGAGCCGTTAAAGTTATGGTGTTACCGACTATGACTGTTTCAGGTG
>JBFLXS010000602.1 GCA_040755795.1 bacterium
GTTAATGACCCTCTGGGTTATCTTTTGGGACTCCAAAATGTCAAGAGAAACAAAAAGATGGCAAGAAATGAGGTAACACAATGCCACGCACCGTAAATATAGCCTTAAGTTCTACGCAACGCTCTCGGCAACTCACAGAAAAAGATTTAAAAAAATACTTGACAAATTAATTATATTGTGGTATTATTTAAAATAGGGAAATCTATAAATAGAGTTACACGACTTAAATTATTAAGAATTTAAAAAGAGGGAAAACTATCAAGATTTTTTTAATCTTGGGAAAATTATAGAAGGAAGAAAGAGAGTAATGAACCAACAAGGAGGATAAACTAATGAATCTCTTTAAATCAAAAAAATATGCTTTAACCATAATTGGTGCGATGATGATTATGGTTAGTTTAGGAATTAAACAAGCTTAGGCTATACCTATAATAGGAGCACAGGTGTATGCAACAGGTGATGCGGTTGTAGTTACGATTGGAACCAGATGTGCTGCCTTCACGGATGAATTGTGGTTATGCACACGAGGGACGATACTACCAGGTCCTAATGGAACATATATCGGTTCCAACGCCGACGAGGGTTTAGTAGTAAACTTAGGTGTTTTTGCCGCGGGGACTGAATTGGTATTCAAGCTTTATGTTCACGACATTCCATTGAACATAACCCCTACTTTCTTTTTAGGGCCTGCCGACCGTAATCCTGATAGCAGATACCATGCTCAGATTGATTTTGATGCACCAGGTCTGGCAGCGAACGAGGCATTTATGGAGTTTGAAGACTTCATAGACCAGGACCCGTTTACTGTTGCGTGGGACCATCCCTGGGGTGGACCTGCCGAACCGGACTATAACGACTGTAGATTCAAGTTGTCGGGTGTTGGGAGAAGCCCAGTTCCGGAACCTTCAACCATGTATCTTCTGGGCTGTGGACTAATAGGTTTGGTTGGATATGGAAGGAAAAAGTTATCCATGAGAGAGAAGAAGTCATAGAAAAGTTTAAAGGAGAAAGGAAAAGCTATGAGCCAACTTTCCATCGAGTTAGTATAGCGTGCTGTGAGGAGATATAACAATACAAAGTTTTGCTGTATAATACCGAAATAATAATAATATAGCCTTTAGAAGGAGGTATTATATGGCGAGGCAAGCGAAAAGCGAGGAATGATTAAGTTAACGAAGGAAGAGAGGGAAGGAATTGGAGGTAATAAAGAGGTCAAGGACAGCAAGCATACGAGAAGTGGAGAGGGCAAGGATTATATTGCTTAATCAGGTCATCCTTTCGTGAGTAATTAATATGTGTCCTGTAAACGATTAATCAAATTATGTGTGCCAGAGCACGAAGAGAAAACGGTAATTAAAAGAACACTTTTCATATTTGTGTAGCGCTTCTATCTAATAGAAGATTAAAAAACGATAGCAAGAGACAATATGGGAAGTGTTCTTTTTTTGTTATGTAAATACTTTAGACAGATAAAATAATATTAAAGTTTACATAGGATAATGCCGATAAATGAAAATATGTAAGTGTTCAACCATCAGCGGTCAGCATTCAGTTTTTGAATGAACGCCGTTAACATAAGTTTAATTTCTGTTACTTCACCCATACTTTGTCCGGAAAATAGCTGTAAGAATAGAACACGGATGACACGGATTTAACGGATTTTCGCTGATTTTTTTTCTCTTCTTTCTGTCTTCTATCTTCTATCCGCGAATATCCGCATCATCAGCGTCATCAGCGTGCTATTATTTTTCATCGTCATTTGTGCCCCGCAGGGGCATGACGGTTTCCCCTGAAAATGTATGTAAGTTGTTGTAATTATTTATTTTTTGTAGTAGCGAGAGGAAAGTAAAACCATCCCTTCCCTTAAAAGCACACAATATCCCCT
>JBFLXS010000603.1 GCA_040755795.1 bacterium
TTTTAAGGAAAGAATAAAGGGGAGGACAAACCGATATGGGTAGGATTTAAGGATGGGAGGTGTAATTATTACATAATCTCTCTAATCCTACTTCTGATGCGGGATTAGAATAGGTCCGACCCTCAATAAAAAATTAAGGAGGTGTGAAGAAAAAATGATGGTAATAAGATGGATTGTATCAGGGGGAGTGGTAGCGATAATTTCGCAGGTTGTGAGTTTTATAATCTATGGGCTGATATTTGGTAAATTTTGCGCGATGAGTGAAGGTATCTGGCGACCAATGAATGATATTTGCTGGACGGTGGGGATGCCATTGACAGACCTTCTGGCAGGTCTAATGTTTGCCCTCGGTTATCTTTTGCTTTACAAAGGGATACCAGATAAAGGGATAAATAAAGGTTTTACCTTTGGGCTAATTGTTTGGCTTATGGCACGGGTGCCAGGTGAGTTGTATTTTTATACTATGATTCCAATTCATCGGATGCTCGTCTTTGCCGGTTGGTTGCAGGGGCTTCTCTCTTTATGCCTGGGAGGATTGGTCATATCAGCCATCTACGGCAAGACATTGGAAGAAAAATAGTCATAAACCAGATAACACAGATTTTAAAGAAAAATCACTAATGCACGAAGAAGTAATTATATCTCCACGGGACACAAAGAGCAATGAAAATTTATCACACAAAGACATAGTGAAGAAAGGGAAAATATTTTATAAATTTCCTCTGTGAACTCTGTGGCTCTGTGTGAGGTATTTTTCAGAAGAAAGGTAGTTTCACGCAAAGGCGCAAAGGACACAAAGAAAAATAAAGGAAAGAATTACCCTGGAGACCTTTGCGAGGAAAAAGGGAATATTTGAACAAATAAGAGTAAAATGACTAATCAATTTTCAACATACTTGTTAGATGAGATACTTTTGAAAGAAAAAATAAAAAAGGAGAATTTGCGTCGCCAACTAATCGAGAAGGTGCTATCTACTCTAACAAAACTTTCTGATAAGGTTAGTTTTAAAGAGGCGTATCTGTTTGGTTCTATTGTCAATCCAGACAGTTTTTCTGAAGAATCTGATGTGGATATTGGCTTTGTTGATTTAAGTGACCGGGATTTCTTTAAAACTATGGCATTTATTTCAAGAGAAATTGGAATAGATGTTGATGTCGTTCAGTTAGAAGGTCATCGTTTGGAAGAGAAGATAAAAGATAAAGGTATAAGATGGATAAAGAAGGTTTAGTTGTTCTAAAAGCTACAGTATCAAGGCAAATTGAGGAGATTGAAAAACTCTACTTTAGGATTGAGGACCGAAAACAAAAAAGAGGTAAATCAGGAATAGAAAGTCTTGCTTATCAATTACATAACCTCTATTGTGCCTTTGAAGACCTTTTTAAGATTGTGGCTGATACTTTTGATAATCATATTCAGAACAAAACCCATTACCATATAGAATTACTAAAACGGATGACGATAACCATTGAAGGTATCAGACCAGCACTAATTTCTCAAGAAAATTATGAGTTATTGGA
The DNA here is from genome assembly GCA_040755795.1 of bacterium. Classification (NCBI taxonomy): domain Bacteria; species bacterium. The sequence continues at coordinate 1,518 of JBFLXS010000603.1, forward strand.
TAATCTCAGAGCGTTTAGACATCTTTTTCGGCATGCTTATTCTTATGAATTGGATGAAAGAAAAATAAAGATAGTTTTAGCCGACGCCATAAAATTAAAAAAACGCTATCAGGATGACATAAACATCTTTTTGAAAAGTATTGAGGGGAAACGGTCATCCCCCGTTGGGTCACATAGGACGGACGATGAAAATTAATGGGACACAGATGAACACAGATAACTAAACTTTTGCGTTTTTTGCTAACACTTTGTATTTCAATGTCTTGTGTAAATAAGGGGAAACGGGAAAGGGGGGAAAAGGAAAAAGAAGTATTTTTCTCTAAGTATAAGAAATATAGTTAGTTAT
>JBFLXS010000604.1 GCA_040755795.1 bacterium
AGTTAAACATACCTCAATGTGTAGAAGTTGTGAATAACCTTACAAAATTAGGTATTTATAATGTAATAAATAATGCAAAAACTATGTGGTGGATAATATCGTTGGTAGTAACAGGGATGGTAGGAGTCCTAATCAATACCATTATAGGATTTTTCAAATGAAAGACAATTTTAAAAAAGACCAGCAATTATCTTATAATTTCTGGTATTCGGAATTAGTCCGAACCGAACATAGGCAATTTTTAGAAAAAAATTGGATAGAAGGATTGCAATATATTGATAATGCACGAAAATTATGTTTTGACTTATTGCAACCTATAAGAGATTATTATAATAAACCATTGATTATTCATTCTGGATTTAGATGTAAAGAGTTAAATAGAGCGGTTAAAGGAAGTCCTAATAGTCAGCATACATTTTTTGAGGCTTGCGATTTTCATATTGTAGGTGAAAAATTAGAGAATATTTGGCAGTGGATTTGGAAAGAAAGTAAATTAAGATTTGGACAGATAATTTTAGAAGGATGGGTTGTAGGACGTCCTTCGTGGATACATATTTCACTATGCGGAAATAGACCGCTTGATAAATGCCAGGAAGTCTGGACTTTTTTTCAAGGAAAGTATAGTAAGATTGCGTAAATATGAATTCTTTATTAGAACTTCATTACCAATTTTGCAACATTGGGAGGACAAAATAGTGGCAAAAAAGAAGGTAGAAATTGAATTTAGTAAGGTAGAAGTTGTGAATGAAGAAGGAGGACTGGGAACACGAATACCATTAGATATAGCCAAACAAATGGGTATAAAAGAGGGTAATCTGTTAGGATGGGGAAACATAGGGAAATCAGCCGTAATTTATAAATTTACTAAACGATTACCTGATGGTGCAGAAATACTTCTAATAGAGGGTTGAAATGTTTGACCAAAAAAGGGCATATTTATTAGCACAAATTTGTCAATTATCTTATGAAGAATATCCTACAATTCCTACTAAAAATATTTACGAGACATTAGGAACCGGATTAGATATATACCCGATGTCTGTGAAAGATACACAGGCATTAGGTATTGCTAATGACAAAGAGTTGATAATAGCTTTCAGAGGTACAGAGCCAGATTGTATTAATGACTGGCTAACTGATATTAACATTAAGCGAACAGATGGAATACATAGAGGTTTTAGAAAAGCATATCAAGATATAAGAGAAAATATTAGAATTATTGTCAAGGATAATATATTTAAGAATATATATATTACTGGACATTCTTTAGGTGGAGCATTAGCGACAATATGTACTTTAAATTCATTGGATTTAAAAATGAATTTAAAAGGTATCTATACTTTTGGTGCTCCACGATGTTTCAGTAAAAGAAAAAGTAGAATATATGATGCTTTATATGGCGACATATCATATCGCATTGTAAATAATTGCGATATTGTTACCAGAATTCCAACAAGAATGAGTGATTATCATCATGTAGCACAATTAGTTTATATTGACAATGATGGTAAATTGCATTATGGAGATAGTGCCTATGGTTTTTGGAAGACATTCTGGGATAGAGTAGAAGGAAGATTAGAAAGTTTAGCTCACTTGAGATTAGCGGATGGTATCGACGACCACGCTATAGCCAAATATATCAAATTTTTGAAACCATAGAAAGGAGGACTATTATGAAATTAGTATATGTAGGACAAGGAGAGGAAATACAAAATCCGCTGGTCAAAGAAATTATTTATCGAAATATTCCTTTTGAAGTTGAAGAAGCTATTGGCAATAAATTACTACAATATGCAGGATTTGAAATAGTTAAAGAGGGAGCAAAGAAGAAGATAAAGGAGGGCTAATAAGATGGCAGA
>JBFLXS010000605.1 GCA_040755795.1 bacterium
AGACTGATAAACTGCTGGAGGCTTTCAATAATATTAACTTAGTGGAGATTGTTCATAATGGAGTTATATCTTCATATATGACGAGCTTGAATTTTCTGCAGCTGGAAATATTACAACTATTAGGTGTCCCAGCAAATAAATACTCTCTGAATGCTTTCACTTAAAAATCATGCAAAACATTAGAGGGGTGTCGAAATCAGCGTTATTTATGAGTATTATCTTATGTAAACTTCCAGTTAATAACAGCTATATTCTCACACCTGTTATATTTTAATACAACCCGGTTACTAAAATCTATCCATCCCTACATTCCCAAAATCTCCATTATCTCCTTTTTCACCCACTTTCCTATATATTTTGTGCCGAAGTCCAGTGTCTGAATCACAAAAATAGTTTAAAAAAAAACTTGACAGACTTAAAAGATTATGTTAAAATATAAATAATTAGGTATAGATGAGATAAATCAAGAAGACTACTACTATACTAACTACTATCGACATGTTGAGTAAATTATGCACGATTTTCAGAGAGTATCACCATCTAATTTCTTTCTGGTAAAAGGATTAGGGTTAAGATGCCAGTTTGGTTTAGGGGTTAAGAAGTTGGGCTTTTTCTTTCACCAACCTCCTGACCATAACCAGTAACCTTTTTTTATGTTATTCCAGACGGATATTGGTGCAAAACTTCCTCAACACGACACTATAAGGTAGGTGTAAGCATTCAGTTAACAGGTGTCAGGTATCAGTGTTCAATGCTCAACTTTTAAGAGAATTAGAGACATCAAAATAAGGAAACAAATAGAGTAGTGCTCTGTCGCCATTCAAGTGATTGATTGGCCGTTGTCCCCCGCTGGGGGGGTAGGGGGTGGATTCTTCTATTTCAGATTTTATATTCCACCTCCTTAATCCCCCGCCAGCGGGGGACATCAATTGAACTGCCGTGACTCTCCTGGTGTTAACTGAGTGCTGATACCTGATTACTGAAAACTTACAGGTAGGTATTTATTGAAGATGTTAGAAGATTTATTAACTACGAGGCAATTAGCTGATTATTTAAAGGTACATGAGATGACTATTTATAAACTCCTTCAATCTCAAGAAATTCCTGCTATCAAGGTAGGTAGAAAGTGGAGATTTAGAAAGACTACAATTAAATTATGGCTTGAAGAACGAGAATCGGAAAGTGTCAAAAGATGGACTCCTCAAACTACTAAACCCAAAAGATGGAATATTGAGATAGAGACAATGGAAATAGCAGAAAGAGAGAAGAAGTTGTTTGATATTTTTAATGTGAAGATTTAAGGACAGAGGATAAACCTTAAAAATCTGTAAGCGTTCAGGTGGTAATTTACCGCAGAGACGCAGAGGAACAGAGAAGATATGGAAATAAATCAGATAACAGAAAAGATTATTGGTGCAGCCATTGAAATACATAAGACATTGGGAGCAGGTTTGTTGGAATCTACATACGAAGAATGTTTATGTTATGAGTTATCAATCTTAGGGTTACATTTTAAAAGGCAGGTTGAATTACCTGTAAGATACAAAGGAGTTAGATTAGATTGTGGCTATCGGTTAGATTTGCTTGTTGAAGAAGAAGTTGTTGTAGAATTAAAAACTGTAGAGCAATTACTTCCAATTCATGAGGCACAGCTTTTAACCTACTTAAAAATGATAAATAAAAGGGTAGGTTTGTTAATCAATTTTAATGTTCCTGTCCTTAAGGATGGGATTAAGCGTATCGTAAATAAATTTTAATTTTCTTCTCTGCGTCTCTGTGTCTGTTATGTAAAGTGTCAAGCTTTTTTTTATTTTTTTACTTAAGAAAAGACTCTACGACTTATCTCTATAACTCTACA
>JBFLXS010000606.1 GCA_040755795.1 bacterium
ATGGTGGTTGGCAACAACGAACTCCGGCAATGGCTGCTGGTCTAACCGACCACGTTTGGAGTATAGAGGAATGGCTTACCTATCCGGTTAGAGGAAGTTAGCTAATTTCGGACACCACCAGAAATTCCTCTAATCACATTCTTCAAGTTTCCCCTTGACATCTCCTTTATTTGTTGATACAGGTGCATGGAGTTCTGGTAATCGGTTATCGGTCATCAGGTAATCAGTAACTGAGCTCCCAATTACCTGATTACTGACTACCGATAACCCGATCACCTCATCCTCCATTTGGGGTAAATAGTTACGCTCCATCAATTAAATAGCGACACAGCACTATACACCCTCTTGTGGTCAGCCCTTGTGAAATACTTGAATTTAGAATATTTTTTTATTCCACAAGGGCTAACCCTACCCACTTTACAAATTTAAAAATTTTATCTTCACCTTTCCGTCCACACATTTTTTTGTTCCATAAAGGGAACAACGATCCTTCTCGCAATCCTTCTTATACGCTCTCGGACACGATATCACCTTGTCACTTTCATCAGCAATTTCGATGTCTAACTGACCATCCTTACATTTGGTATCATCACCATAGAAACTACACTTTGACTGGTTACAATCATCGGTGTATGCCCTTGGACAAGAATATTTCATCTCTTTTCACCTCCTTTCTGTAATTTTTTAATTCAGCGTCTTCTACACGCTGACATTCCTATGCCGAGTATACCCCACTATCAGGATAAAAATCTATAAACACACCCTCCGTCACTTGCCTCACATTACCTAATCTCTCCAGCTTGGGTGTCTTGTAGGGAAGCCTTCCCTTCTGCTTCTCATCAACCATCTTCTCTTGCTTCTGATTCTTCATCTTATTCACCTCCTTTGTTTTTTTGAACGCTCTCGTATAAAATTGAGCGTTGATTTTATTAGTCCTTCCCTCCCGATAACTTACTTTTTACCCCCAAATTCTAAATCCCAAACTCTAAATTCTAAATAATATTCAAATCTCAATATAATTAAACTTTTCTCTTCATTCACTAATTTTTTATCCGAGAACCTTCGATTTGACACCTTAATAGCTTTTAGTTAATATAGCAGGTATTAGTCAAAAGTTCCAATAAAATAAAAAATATCGAATGTAGAATATTGAATGTAGAATGTAGAAGTATAATACTAAGACTTCATCATTCTAAATTCATTATTCGATATTCTACATTCATTCGATTAATAAGTGCTATAAGCATATACCTGCTGGGTTAGCAGCAGATGCAGTTATAGGCAAAACAAAACAAAAAAAGCACAGAAATATTCTGTGCTTATATTTTTAATAAATTTAATAAGTTTAGTTTCTAAGCTTATGTTACGCAAAGACTTAACTTGCGTCTCTCTCTCTCTCTCTCTACGGAAGTAAAGAACATCATCCATCTTCTCTCCTTACCTACTTTTAATATTAAAAAAATTATATCACATTTTTAAAAAGATGTCAAGAGTTTTTTTTGTTTTTTTTGAGCAGTTTGTTTTGCTATCACTCGATATTCAAGTTTTTTAAGATTAAGTGGTTTATCCTTTTTTAACCGCAAAGAACGCAAAGAAATTGACCGCAAAGAACGCAAAGATTATAGGTTGTTCACCACCCTTTTATACTCCAGTGGGGTATAAATTGTGATTATTTAAAGTAATCGGTAATCAGGTAATCAGGAATCGGTAATTTGAGATAGCAGGCTACTGCTTGCTCTTTACCGATAACCTGATAACCGATAACCTGAGTTGATAGTAACAGGAAATCACAAAATATGCCTCTCTAAAGTATAATTCCTTCCTTGAGT
>JBFLXS010000607.1 GCA_040755795.1 bacterium
GGTGTGCTTTGAAGTATGGGATACCCGAGTGGTTGGGAATACCACCTATGCAAGCCTAATCCTTGTATAGAAGTTTGTAATTATGTAGATAAAGGAGCAATCCATATCTACAGAAAGACAGGGTATCATCGTGAGGTGATATGATGGAGTGACGAATTACAGATGACCTATTGGGGTGTATGAGTATGGCGTATTAACTCGTGCCAACTGCCCTTTCTCAGCGAAGCACTGGCAATGTCCTTGTCGGAGATGTCCAAATAGGTTAGGTTAATGCATCTCTGGGTAATGCGTTTAAACATACATCACGAAGGGAAAATGGGTAATCCATATGACCAAAGGAGAACTCACATCTTGTCTTTTAATTAAGACTAAGAGAGCGGTATAAGGGAAATCCGAAATCCAATCTTTATGAGATGGTGATGGATGTTTATCTTTCAAATGTCCATCTTTAGAGTTGTCAGCATTGTTCATAGTAATCTTGAGAAAATCAGGATGAAGGGACATAACCGTATAGGAGGTAGTCAAAGATGTCCATTTAATACGCTCAGCAGGTATAACTACTGATAATCTGAATAAAAGCGGTAACCTCTGCCGTATCAGAAGTATCAGAAGGGGTAAACTGGGGAAACACGGTTGATAAATGGATAATTCGGAGACTATCCAGGAGGAAAGTTTAAGAGAGATGCATAAGTGGCATTCATTAAGGGACAAGGTATTCAGTCTAAATAACCTTTATTCTGCCTTTCAACAAGTAAAGAAGAATAAAGGCAAAGCAGGTCTTGACAGGGTAAGTATAAAGCAGTTTGAGGCTAATCTTGAGGTGAATATCATAAATATTCATCAGGAGCTAAAGACAAAGATATACAAACCTTCTCCTGTTTTAAGGGTATATATACCTAAAGGCAGGAATGACAAAAGACCATTGGGCATTCCAATTGTAAAAGACAGGGTTATACAGCAGGCATTTAGGCAAATCATAGAACCTATATTTGAGAACGAATTCTCAGATAACAGTTTTGGATTTAGACCTAAAAGAAGCTGTCACGATGCTATCAAGAGGGTGGAAGAGTATAAGGAACAAGGGTATAGATATGTTTTAGATACCGATATTAAGGCATTCTATGACACCATACCCCATAAACTTATACTGGATAGACTGCGTGAAAAAATCGCTGATGGTTGGGTGTTAAACAGTATTACCAATATGCTCAAGGCAGGGGTAATGGAAGATAATATCTTCTATGAGACAAACGAAGGCACACCGCAAGGTGGGGTCATATCTCCGTTACTGGCAAACCTTGTGGGAGATGTTATTGACAAGGAGCTGGAAAAGGTAGGATATAAGTTTGTCAGATACGCCGATGACTTTATGGTTATGACAAAGACAGAGGCTCAACTACCTGTCGCCCTATCCTTAGTCAAAGAGATTGTCGAAGGAAAACTTGGATTGAAATTAAGCGAGGATAAAACCAAACTAACTAATTTCAAAAGAGGTTTCGGGTTTCTTGGATATAAGTTCAGTGGCAAGTATAAGGGAATAAGAGATAAGTCACTGGGTAAGCTCAAGGACAACATCAGAGAAATAACTAAACGCACACAAGGGGTTAACCTTAAGACCGTTATTGATAAGTTAAATCCTGTCATCAGAGGGAATGTCAATTACTTTCGGCTTGGCGATATGCAGAAGACATATCGAAGATTAGACTGTTGGTTGCGTATGAGGTTGAGAAGCTTCAAGTTTTCAAGAAAGTGGATGACTGACAACAAACGCTTCCCTATATACCGCTTCAAGAAAATGGGATTACTCTCATTTGAAGAAGAATT
>JBFLXS010000608.1 GCA_040755795.1 bacterium
GTTATCTTAAGAGGTAAAAAAACCGTTTTAGTCCCTCTTTCCTCTCCATAATATTCCATACTTATAACATAATTATCCGTCACTGCCTGGTCAGAAATAAGGAAAGAAATAATTTGATTTTTTCCCGATTCTATTTTATCAATTCTATTATTCTCTTCATAAATTTTAAGTCCCATACTATCAGCCAATTTTATCTTATAATCACAGCTTTCATCTACACCCCCTATATTACTAATAGTAACATTTACCATATCTCCAATTATGTAATCTTTTTTCTCTAACTCTATCTTTAATTCTGCAGGAGGGATATAAAACTTAAATTGGGTAAATTTAGTAGAAGTGCCAATCTGGAGGCAGACAGTTCCATAATGATACCCAGCAGTTGCACTCACTGGAATGAATGTAGTAAGTGTAAAACTACCTTTTTGAGATGGTAGTAAAGATAATGCAGTAGTCGTCCTAAAATTAAACTTATCAATAAAACTAATTATTTGTAAATCTTGCTTAAATTTACCTGTATTAATTATTTCTATCTTCGGCATTAGCTCTTCCCTTACTCGATACTTTGTCTTATCAGGTTCTACCTTAATAATTGCATCATATTTAATTTCCTTTGAGCCCACCCAAATTTTCCCTTTATAACTCAGGGTATAAAATAACTCATAGATGCCAAAGTTAATCATTTTTATCGGAATCTTAATATTCAAGGTAGAAGACCCAGCAATAGCCACCGCACTAAATGTAGATGTCCCATGCCAGAGTAAAGTTTTATCTGGGTCTATAAATGAAACAGTGAGGGTACTTGATTCAATAATAGACAACCCAAGATTGGTTAGAGTAAATGTAATGGTATTGGTAGAATTGGGAATAACAGGTTCTGGAAGGGTTAATTCAAGTCCTGGAATACCTTCTAAAATCTTAAACCAGGTTGTATCTAATCCTATCTTCTTTCCACCCCTATTTGCCTCTGCCTGAATGATGTATATCCCTTCAACTGCATCTTTAGATAAAGGAACATCAAAACTTATACTGACAGAACCTTTAGAAGTAAGTAATAAAGTAGTATTAGTAGCAAAAATCACAGCATTATCCGGGTTCATTACTTTTAGTTGAAGATTAGTATCATATTCAATAGATTTTTCATTTGTCATCTTTAAAGTAATATATACCGTTTCCCCTTTATCATAAATCTTCTTATCCGGAGTCATATTTAAATTTACTTCAGCTTCTACTATCCAGACCCCGTGTTCACATCTTGCTACTGCACCTTGAAAGAAATAAGTATTAGAAACCATCCCTAGATATAACCCAAAATAAGTGCTGGTAGATAAATACACCTCTCTTTCATACGGAAAACTTTTTTGAGAATGTGCCGGGACATTTATACCTGTAATTGTACCGATATGAGCCCACCATCTACCCCCTTTCTCATGTACCCCAACACCAATATTGCCATTTACCACATCTTCATCTGTATCATTTTTGATAAAGATAGTATAGGCTACCTTTGCTCCTTTAACTGCATTCTCATCTGCTACTGCCCAGATTTTGTATCCTTTAAGTCTATTTTCTGGAATGTGATGTTGCGAAATTGCAAATTGACTACCTTCGGTTTGTGGTTGGATGGTATTGCCTGAGTTATCGTGTAACTCATAATCTATCCTGTAAATGCCCATCTTATTGAGGGATGAGAGAGGAGGGATGAGGGATGAGGGAAGACTCAATTCCATTGTCTGATTCGGTAAAAGGCCGGGTGTAAGGTCTAATGTGTAAGGTGGTAATGGTTTTTTGTCCGGGTCTATTACCTTAACAACCACTTTTG
>JBFLXS010000609.1 GCA_040755795.1 bacterium
TATTAAGGGGGAATATGTGTTCTAAACCAGAGGATACGAGTCTGTGGATACTATACTAATTCGCTAATCTCTAATTCACTAATTCGCTATTTTCAGGGGAAACGCTCATGAATCTGCGACTCACAAATGACGATGAAAAATAATAGCACGCTGATGATGCGGATATTCGCGGATAGAAGATAGAAGGTGGGAGATAGGGAGATAAGCGTGAGAAGTGATGTTTTCTTTACTCTCTACTCTCTACTCTCTACTTCCTTATTTTGAGGAGAATAATGACTATATTTCTTGAGTTAGGGCTAATTCTGATATTAGTCAAGATTTTAGGTGAATTATTTGAGCGGATAAAACTTCCTTCTATCTTTGGGGAAATCACCTTAGGCATAATTCTGGGGCCTGTTCTGGGTCTAATTATTCTTAATGATAAGAGTTTTTCCGCATCTATAATTAAACTTTTAGGTGAGATAGGGGCAGTATTTTTGTTATTTTCTATTGGGTTCACCCGTGTAGATTTCAAAAAGGTTACTGTATCTATAAAAAGGATTTTCCCGGTATCAATTTTCGGGGCGATGTTTCCTTTTTTAGCTGGATTTTTTATTGGCTATATTTTTTTTAGTTCGGTAAAAGTGGCGTTATTACTCGGGACAGCGTTAGCCTCGACAAGTATTGGCGTAAGTGTTCGCACCTTAATGGATGTAAAATATATTGCGACAATGGTAGGAGCAACTATTTTATTTGCCGCTGTTTTAGATAATTTCCTCTCGATGGGCACATTAGGGATAGTTACCGGAATTATCCACACAGAAAAGGTCTGGTATATTTCTATGGGAATAACCATTACTGAATTAGTCGGTTTTATCGCGGTGGTCTATCTAATGAGGAGATTCATTTTCCCTTTACTTACAAAATTAACGGATAAGATGATTGTCGAAGAAGCCACGCTGGGAATTATTATTGGCACGCTTTTTGTCTTTGCATACCTGACGCATATCTTTGGATTGAGTGTAATAATTGGTGCATTTTTGTTTGGGGCAGGAATATCAATCATCCCAAGATTAAAAACAGAGGTTGTTATTCATAAGGTTAGAGGGATAGCCGATGGATTTTTTGTCCCATTTTTCTTCTTGAATATGGGGCTGATGTTTGATTTTAAAGGGATTGGAAATGTAGGAATATTTGCCAGCATCCTTCTTGTGGCACTAATTGTCAGTCAAATTATCGGTGGTTTCCTTGGAGGAAAGATAGGTAGGTTTAACTTTAAAGATTCCCTTATTATTGGCACCGCACTTATCCCCAGAAATGAACTTGCCCTGGTTGTTTCTACCATTGGTTTAGAAATAGGGTTGTTAGGAAGTGAAGTCTTTTCGGCATTAATATTAATCTCATTAGTAACAACCATCATCACGCCTTTATTGCTCAGGTTAATAATTAAAGCCCGATAAAGAACGCAGAAATAAAGGGATTCGGGACGCGGGACGCGGGATTCGGGAATAAAAGAATCCCACCTGTGCGATTAGACTAATTCATTGCAGAGACGCAAAGGAAAAATAAATGTAAAATGTAAAATAGGAAATGAAAAATGGAAAATTTTAGGACTTTGCAAGACTCATTACCTTTCAGTTATACATTTTCATTGGACATTTCTCATTGGACATTATCCATTTTACATTTAACCGCACAGGTGGCAGATGTTCGAAGGACACGAATAAGAGACAACAACCTTCTACACCCTCTTTATTAAGCTTATCCTTACCCACAAGTTGGGCAACAAGATGAGGTAAGCAATGACTAAAATTCAAACTTCCAAATTAATCCATTTAT
>JBFLXS010000610.1 GCA_040755795.1 bacterium
AAAAAAAATCCGCTCAATCCGTTCAATCCGCTTACAATAAAAAAATGTAATCTGTTTAATCAATTATCCTTTTATTTCTAATTGCACAGGTGGAAACATTTTGAGAGAAAAATAAGGAATAATGAGCCTCTATCTAATTTTTCACCGAGAATTCCTGAGTTTCAGAAATTTCCCTTGACATTTTTATTCATTCATTGTAAAATATATTTGGTGTAAGATTAATGAAAATAGGTATTATGGCTGATTCTCACGAGAATATGCCAATGATTGCAAAGGCTGTAGAATATTTTAATCAAGTTCAGGTAGATTTAGTCTTGCATGCGGGTGATATTATATCTCCTATTACTTGTAAAGAGTTTAAGCATCTGAATAGTAAACTCATTGCTGTATTTGGAAATAATGATGGAGAAAGGGCTTTATTAACAAAAAAGTTTAATGAACTAAAGATAGAAATTTATCAGGCTCCTTATGAGTTAACTATTGTAGGAAAAAGAATTTTACTATATCATATTCCGGATTTTTTAGATGATTTAATTAAAAGTGGGGCGTATGATGTTATTATTTATGGACATACACATACCGTAGATGTTAGAGAAGGTAAAACATTGGTAATTAATCCGGGGGAATGTGGTGGGTGGTTAACCAATAATTGCACGGTGGGAATTCTTACATTGCCTGAATGCCGTGTGGAAATAGTTAATATGGAGAATAAATGTGAAAAAAAATAATGAACCAGGAATAGGATTAGTTTATCATCCAGCTTATTTATTTCATGAGACCCGAGGGCATCCGGAAAATAAACTTCGATTAATAAAAATATTAAAATACTTAGAAGAAAGTCCAATTAGAGACAAATTATTTTATATTCCACCACGATATGCGACGGTGGAAGAGGTTAGTTTTATTCATCCATTGACTTATATAAAAATGATAGAGCGTGCCTGCCAGACAAATAAAAAGTCGATAGACCCGGATACCCAGATATGTTTTAAGTCTTATGAAGTCGCACTTTTAGCGGTTGGTGGAGTAATATCAGCAATTGATGCGGTGATGGAAGAGAAGAAGGTGAAAAATGCCTTTGCCTTAATCAGACCACCAGGACATCATGCCGAACCTAATAAAGGAATGGGATTTTGTATATTTAATAATATTGCGATTGGCGCAAAATATGCCCGGAAGAAATATGGTCTTAAAAAAATACTGATTATTGACTTTGATGTCCATCACGGAAATGGAACACAATTAGTTTTTTATGATGACCCGGGTGTATTATATTGTTCTATTCATCAATATCCATTTTATCCAGGCACAGGGACTCAATTAGAAAAAGGCGAGGGTAAAGGAGAAGGATTTACTATCAATATTCCTCTTCCGGCTAAAAGTGGTGATTTAGAGTATATTCAGGCATTCAAAAATTACATACAACCACAAAGTTTAGAGTTTAACCCGGAGTTAGTTTTAGTTTCTGCGGGATTTGATGCACATAAAGATGACCCGATTGGCGGTATGAAGTTAACTACCGAAGGTTATAAAAATCTGGCAAAGATGATTTGTGAGATAGCAGAACAATGTTGCGAAGGTAAAATCGTCTCCTGTCTGGAGGGAGGTTATAATTTAGAGATATTGCCTGTTCTTGTAGAAGAATATCTATTAGAGATGTTGAATTATTAGGGGAATAATAAGTAACATAAAATTTGGGGTAACTATTTACCCAAATGAAGTGCAAGGTAATCGGTAATCAGGTAATCGGTAACAACCAATTGATCTTTTCCCTTTACCGATAACCTGATGACCGATAACTGATTACCT
>JBFLXS010000611.1 GCA_040755795.1 bacterium
AAATAGTAGGCAAGTAGGTAGTAGGAAAGGGATAAAGGATGTGCACGGTATTCCTCTTCTGGGGACAATGTCTCCCCTTTCCTACTTCCCTACTCTCCTACTTTCCTACAGGCTGAATAGTTACCAAATTTCTTTGTATTTTTTGTTCTTCCCTTTCGCTGTCTTTTCCTTTTCCTCTGCCTCACCGAATTATTGTGCATTCCACATTTACGATCTGACCCCCCTCCTCGCCAAATTCTTAATTCGTTAGATTTCATCCCTTAACATTTTGATGATATGTCTCGCCAGATGCTCCTTGATTTCCCTGTGACGAGGAACAGGTTGAGATACTTTCGTCCTCGGATTCTGATACCAATCGTGCTTCGCCCCAGGACGAATGAATGTGCACCCCATTTTTCCTAACTCGTGTATCAAGTCTTTTCGTTTCATGCCACTTTCAATTCGGCAACCCTTCGAACGCAAGGGATACTTCCGCTGATAACTTCCCGGAAGATATCTCTCAGATTTTCTTTTAGTTCTTCTATAGTTTCGCCTTGACTCCAGTAATCAGGGTATTCTTCCAGATATCCAAGCCACATATCTCCATCTTGCCAATAGATGTATTTTATCGCTTTCATTGGTAAGTTCCTCCTCTATAACGTCTAACGATAAAGTTTAGGTGCGGCGGGGAGGATTGCCACAAAAGTTTGATAGCAAGATAAAACTTTGAGAGACCACAAAACTCTGACCACGGCACAGTCCCCGCCGTCCGATGCAACGACTTGTTAGGCTTACCTTCTTCTACTAATTCTCACTGTTTTTCTGTAACTATTTTTAACTGAAAGACAAAGAGTATCCTATTCTCCCCTTCTAATCCATTACAATGGGAAAATGCCATTCCCAAACTATCTTATTCTTTAGGTCAAGCATGAACCATTATACCAGCTTTTGTCCTTGTGTGCCTCTTAGCAAAAGTTGGAGAATAGGCTTCAATTCTGCGCATAGCTTGCCTATCATAGACTCTTTCATCACAATCCGGACACACATAGAACTCTAACGATGGAACTGTATAGGATCGCCCTTGATACTTTTCAGTCCAGTCCTGCTTTACCTTTTTGATTTTATTACTACCGCAAGATGGACATATTGCAATTTTTATCATTGTTCTTATCTCCTTTCAAATTGCTTTCTTGGAAGAAATGAGGAAGTAATAAGTTTCTTCTCCATCTTCACGAACGAATTTACCTTTAGAATAGATCGCCAATCTATCTAAGTTCGTGCTTTGAATGACATAAAGATATTCTCTGGAGTGTTTACGAAACGGACTCTCCGAGCGAATCGTCTTGTAAAATAGCAACAGCATTGAGAATTGATTCAGCCACATCAAGTTCTCTAAGACAATCTGCCTCCATTTCCGGTGGTGTCTGACAATAGCTACAATTTTTTTAAACCACAAAGATCACAAAGGGTTTCACAAAGGACTCAAAAATTTTTAAGAGAATAAATTTTCCCTTTATTTCTTTGTGCTCTTTGTGTCTTCTTTGTGCACTTTGTGGTTAATTTCAGACACCACCCCATTTCCAAGCGTGCCTTTTCGCTAAAGGCATATTGCCCCGCAAGAATTGCTCGTTTGATTCGTACTAAAACATTATTCATTGGTAACTATTCAGCATACCAAGCAAGTAGGAAAGGGGGAAAATACTTCATACTATTTTACTCTTAATTGATTTGATTAAACCTATAAGCATCCTACTCACTTCTTCAGATATATCCCAAATGGATTGAAAATCTGGCAGATAATTAAGAC
>JBFLXS010000612.1 GCA_040755795.1 bacterium
GGATTTGATATTACCCCACCTAAAATACTCCATACCCCACTGACTAAAATTGGTATGTTAGGAAACAAGGTAGTTATTAATGGGACGATTACGGATGGAACCTGGGTTGATAAGGCATTATTATATTATGGCACGCAAACGCCTGAAATTTGTGGCACGATGACTGCTGAGCCAAATTCTATCTATTCTTATTCTATCCCAGGAGATGTAGTTGGGAGCGAGGGAATCACATATCAAATATATTCAACCGATGCACTAAATGCTACCATAACCCAGAGGTATAAAATAGAAGTCTGCTTAACTACCGAAGGAACAATTACCAATCAGGGTGGCACTATTACTATTGTAGATGGCAATCCTGAAGATGGGGAGACAAAGATTACCATCCCTGAAAATGAGATGGCACCTGAAGGAGGCACTGTTTCTATTACTCAAAAACCGGTAGAAGAGGCCCCTGAAGCTATTGGAAATTTCCTGATAAAAGGTGATAAACCAGCGGTATTCTATGAATTTAACGCACCAAAGAAAGAATTTAAGAATAAAATCACCATCACTATGCTTTATTTAGATGTAGATAATGATGGTTACGAAGATATTACAGGGCAAGATGAGCGAACATTGAAGGTCTTCTATTGGAATGATAGTAAAAAGGAATGGGAATTAATGGGTGGGGTAATCGACCCGATTAAAAATACCATTACCATTGAAGTGCTCCATCTATCTGAATTTGCCATCTTTCCATCTAAAAAGCCAGCGGCTAAAAGATTATCTAAGGTATTTGTTTATCCTAATCCATGCTATCCAGGCCGCCATGGTTACCAACTTACATTTGCAGAATTAACTACGAATGTAACGATTAAAATATTTAGTATAACTGGGGAGTTAGTTAGAACATTAGAAAAGAATGATATTGGACAGGAAAAGAGTTGGGATTTAAGGAATGATGCCTATGAAAATGTCGCCAGTGGAATTTATATCTACTTAGTTATTGATAATGATACAGGGGAGAAAGTTACTGGTAAATTGGGAGTCATCAGGTGAACAGTATACCGATAACCGATTACTGATTACATAGGAGATGAGAATTATGAATAGAATGAAACCATTATTGGGTTTGATGTTAGTCGTAATTATGGTATCAAGTGCTCATGCAGCCTGGATTAGTTATACAAGTAACAATAGTAAAATTGTCACAGAGCAACAGGCTATTACTCAAAAGCCTCAAATCTCTCATAAATCTCCTCAGCCACTGGAATCGCCACAGGTAGAATTAGTTAAATTGGTAGATAAGACTGAGATTTTACCTGAGGGAACGATTACCTATACCATTATTGCCACTAATTTCGGGACAAGTTCTATTACAGATATTAGCTTTATTGATGCTGTCCCCTCTTATACTACCTTTGGCGAGGCAGGTGGTTCAGGAACGATTACTTACTGTCATGATGGTGGTGGAACGAACTTTGATAATGATAATGTTCAACCAGTAAGTCATGTAAGATGGAGCATACCTGAAATTTCTCCTTCAGGTAGTGCAACTTTTATTTTAAAAGTAAAGGTTAAATAAAAACTTGCGGGTAATAAAAATAATAGACTTCTGCAAAATGAGAATTTCGGTGGTGTCTGAAAATAACTCATCTATGCAGATTTGGTGTCCAAAAGGGGATAAGGAGATAAGAGTGATATGGAGATAAGATAATAGAAATAGATTGAAATTTATAGAAATAGGTAGAAATTGATTGTGGAAAACAACAAATTTCCATAAATTTCTATTAGTTTCTACT
>JBFLXS010000613.1 GCA_040755795.1 bacterium
CAATATTGGTTATGATGTAGTTCTTCTTAAGAAAGCAGCATAGGGTATAGATGAAAGAGATATATGGGAACAGAGGTCGGGTGTTACTGGTGGTAAGAGACCCCGAAGGAGAAACTGACCGAGCCAGACATAAGAACAAAGGAATGTTGCTATAGAGCACGCAGGAGAAATTTTTAATAGCTATGCTGGCTGACCATATATTTGGACTATATAGTATAAATCTATGTATAATAGGTTGTTGATAGAATAGGAGCGATAGTTTAGAGACAAAAGTTTTTGAGACGATTGCGGGAAGGGGATATTGTGCGTTTTTAAGAGAAGAGATGGTATTACTTCCCTATCGCTATTACAAAACATCAATAATTGCAATAGCTTACATACATTTTCAGGGGAAACCGCTCATGAGTCTGCGACTCACAAAGGACGATGAAAATATATGGAGTGCGGTAGCTTGCTACCGCTTTCGCAGGAGTAAAAGCGAAAGCAAGCTTTCGCACTCCAAAGGCTATTTTCAGGGGAAACACTCATGAACCGTTGGTTCACAAATGAGGATGAAAATAGTAGGTAGGAGATAGAAGGTGGGAGATAGGGAGATAAGCGTGAGTAGTGGTGTTTTCTTTACTTTCTACTCTCTACTTCCTATTTTCAGGGGAAACGCTCATGCCCCGATAGGGCACAAAGGACGATGAAAATAGTAGGTAGTAGGTAGGGAAGGAATAAACCTCTGGATAGTGAGTTTTCCCTACTAATTCGCTAATTCACTAATTCGCTAATTCGCTATTTTCAGGGGAAACAAAAAGATGGCAAAAAATGAGGTAAAGCAATGCCTGTGGGACCATAGATATAGCTTTATGTCCTACGCAACGCTCTCTTTTATTACACACATCCGAACTCAACATTTTTATTGACAGTTTAACAATTCTATGATAATATAATTTTGGAGAAAGGGAATTGGGTATATCTGTCATTATCATTACCTATAACGAAGAAGAGAATATCAAGAATTGTTTAGAAAGTGTCAAATGGGCAGATGAAATAGTGGTTGTGGATTCTAAAAGCAGTGATAAAACGGTTGAAATTTGTAAAGAATACACGGATAAAATAATCCAAAGAAAATGGGAAGGATACGGTCTTCAAAAGCAATTTGCTTTAGAAAAGGCAACATCAGAGTGGGTATTGAGCATTGATGCAGATGAACGAGTAACACCGCAACTAAAAGATGAAATACTCCAGAGCAAACTAAATAAAGATGGGTATTACATTCCGTTTAAACTCTACTGGCTTGGCAAAGAATTGCGATATGGCGGCTGTGGTCACGAAAAACATATTCGGTTGTTCAAAAGACAAAAGGCTAAATTTACTCAAGCCCTAGTTCATAAAGACCTGTTTATTGATGGAGAAATAGGCTACTTTAAAAATTATATCCTTCATTTTAGTTACAAAGATATTAGAGATTATTTTGAAAGGTTTAATCAATATTCCGGTATTGAGGCTTTAAAAAAATTTAACCAGGGGAAAAAAGTAATATTTATTCTACAAATTTTACTTTCCTGTGTAGATTTCATTAGCCGATATATTTTTAAATTAGGATTTTTAGATGGGACTCAAGGCTTTTTATGGGCAATCTTTGGTGGTGTCCTAAATTAGCTAAAGTTTGTGAGAGAAAATGTCGATAAAGATAACAGAAGTACATAGTGTATTATTCTGGAGATTTTGTTTGGGAGGTGGAATAACGATGCATCCAATAGAACACT
>JBFLXS010000614.1 GCA_040755795.1 bacterium
TAAATGGTAACTGGTTAAATGGTAATTGGTTAAATGGTAATTGGTTAAATGGTAACTGGTTAAATGGTAATTGGTTAAATGGTAACTGGTTAAATGGTAATTGGTTAAATAGTTACCAGTTACCAATCACCAGTTACCAATCACCAGTTACCAGTTACCAATTACCATCCCAGAATTAGTAATCTTAAACCCTCTAATTTCCTTATCATGGTCAGAACCTCGCATCTTGAGGATAGTAATATATTTATTTATCCTCCCTTCCTCCTCCTTATATCTTAACTGAATGATAACATCAATAATCACTGAAAGTTTAGTTTCTGTAATACCAAAGGTAGTTCCTTCAATAGATTCTGATGTCAAGATGCTGGTTATAGATTGTTCATCAAAGTAGTCTATTAAAGATAGGATATAATTTTTAAGATGTGTAGGGTCTCCAATGGATACCTCAATATCCGCTATTGAATCTATAACCACTCGTTGAATCTGTTGTTGTTGTGTAACCTGCATAATCTTTGCATGAAACTCATCTACATTTAGTTCTACTGGGGAGTAATGTAAGATGATAATCTTGTTTTCTTTTACAAGTTTAGCAAGTGGAATATTAAGTCCTTGTGCTAATCTGAATATCAAATCAGGCGATTCCTCAAATGATATTAAAAGTCCCCGCTCATCATTTATATCTCCTTGTTGCAGGAATTGAAGAGCTAAAGTAGTCTTTCCTGTACCTGAATTACCAGCTACTAATGTAGATGAGCCTGTAAATAGCCCACCATTAAGCATCTTATCTAAACCTTTTATACCCGTCTTTATTTTTGGACAAGAAACATCTATTTCGGGTTTGACCATTTTCTGTTTTGGCATAAGCCTTGGATGAACGATAATCCCATCCTTTGTAATTGAAAACCGGTGTTTACCTGCAAAGTAATCTGAGCCACGCATCTTGTGTATCTCCAGGTAGCGTCTGCGTAAATACCCTTTGGTATCGGAAGAGATGTTTAGGATACTATCTGCAATGGCAAATATTGGCTCTTGCTTTATCTCTTCTTCTGTATACTCACCAACTAAAAATGATGTGCATTGGTAGGCAAGAAGTTCAACCCCTAAATCATAGGTAAATTTACGAATCTCTTCTTCAGACCCAAGTAGCCCATGAATAGCTTTAAAACTATCTATAACTACAATCTTTGCCTCTTCCTCATCAATCTTATTTATAACAAACTTAATACCTTTCTCTAATCCCTCTTTTCTTAAAACACTCCCAAGGTCTATTACCTTAATATACTTGAAGAATTTCTCTTTGTCAAAAAAACTAAACTGCTGCAAATAGCGGATGACCTTAATTGGTGGCTCTGAGATGGTGGTAAAGTATAAGGCTTTATTCTCTTTACTAACATTATTAAACAGCAGTTGGTAAGTAAAGACTGTTTTACCACTACCTGGATGCCCGGTGATGGCATTAAAAGAATATAGTGGTAAGCCATTTGGCAAGATAATCTCATCAAAACCTCTCAAGCCTGTATGGATAGGCTTTAAATCTACCACAGAAACTGGTTTTTTAATTCCTTTTGACATGATTTTATTCCTCCTCTTTAGTCAGATGAAAAGAATTAATTACTTTTTCGGTAACCGTTCAGGGCTATACATTAGAAGTGTAAACAAGGAGAAATGGGGAAAAGGGAGAATTGGAGAAATGGCTCAAACTTTTTCTTGCTCCACCCTTCGGACATCAATCCTGGAGTCTGCGAAAT
>JBFLXS010000615.1 GCA_040755795.1 bacterium
AACTTAACAAAGCAATAGGTTGTTCACCACCTTATTTTCCTTCCTTTGCGTCCTTTGCGAAATCTTCCTTTGCGCTCTTTGCGGTTAAATCTTTATACCTTTAAAAAACTTGAACATCAAGTATTAGTTTCTATTACTATTAATTTCAATTTTTTCCACCTGTGCGGTTGGGGTGAGAAAAAGAATAAACAGGTCGCTCCTCTGGAGCTAATTATGGTGTAAGGATATAATCTTTCTACAAACAGACCGCTCCTCTGGAGCTAATATAAATAAAGCTCCGTAGGAGCAATCTGTTTGTAGCATTCCGCAAAAGCAATATGTTTGTAGCTCCGTAGGAGCGACCTGTTTGTATTGAATATCTGCTTCTTCCATTTTATTTAAACCTAACCGCACAGGTCGAATTTTTTTAATAATATCTCCCTATCTCCTTAATCTCCACATCTCCTTTTGTTACACCACCTGAACGCTTACAAAATTTGTTCATCGTCAAACAAAATGTAGTTTTTCTTGTCAACACTCACTCGAGGTCTAACGCTGAGTTCAGGTGCGGCGGGGAGAATTACCACAAAAGTTTGATAGCAAGATAAAACTTTGAGAGACCACAAAACTCTGACCACGGCACAGTCCCCCGCCGTCAACTGCAACGCAGGGTTAGACAAAAGCTTTGATTCGCTGTCTTTTCCTTTTCCTCTGCCTCACCGAATTATTGTGCTTTCCACATTCACAGTTTGACCCTAATATCTCCTTTTTATTTTCTCACACAAAGCCACAAAGAACACAAAGGTTTATTGTTTTATTCAATTCCTTTGTGACTTTGTGTCTCTGTGTGATTATTTTTATTAGTCTAACCCCCGGGTTCCATTCCAAAATAGTAGAAGATATTTTAAAAAAAATTCTCGGTCAGCTTCTTGACAAAAAAGGAAAAATAAAGTATAATTATCAGTATATTAGAAGACTCTCGGATATCAAGTTTGAAGGGGATTTTTATAAGATAAGGACTATTAAAATGAGGGAATTTGCATCTCTATTGTTAGTATTATTAATATCAATACTTATTTTGCCAACAAAAGAGTGTTTTAGTGAAGAAGAGAGAGGATGTGGGATAAGAAGGTATATAAGTGAAGTTAAAATAGTCTCTGAATGGCAAATTGATGTCATGGTAATGGTTAAGTTTAGTGAGGATTGTAGTCAATCCGGGAATTATATAAAGGTATGGATAGAACATGCCGGATGGTATTATGAAGATATAATTTATGATGTGGCAGTAGGAGAGTGGATAGTTCATACTTTCCATTTCTTTACCTATGAACAAATGGCTAATGGAACCTCTCTTCGAATAGTATTAGAGGCTTATTCTCCTCCTATTACCTTTAAAAATGATGAAGTAAGAGGTAAGGTATATATGGATACGAAAAATTCTATCCTGGGTATCCCCTATGATAGAAATGTCTTGATATTTGAGCCAATAAATATTACAAATGGTAATATGATTATGACTTCTAAAGATATGTTTTTACCTGGCAAGAATCTTCATATTAAATTTGATAGAACATATAATAGCAGAAGTAATGAGATTGGACCATTTGGATATGGCTGGACTCATAGTTATAATATGGCTCTTTTGACTTTTGAGTGGGTAAATGATATAATAGGTAAAATCCCAATCAAAATCCAAAGGAGCAAATATGATAACAAAACATATATTTGAGCAGGCCTTAAATATTCAAGAGCCATGGTACC
>JBFLXS010000616.1 GCA_040755795.1 bacterium
GCAATTGAGAATGTATTTAAGCCGTTAATTGGAAGGTAATTATGTTTAAAAAACTATTATTAAGTTTAGTAATACCAATATTTATGATAGCACCTGCAAGTGCTAAAATGAAATGTTGGTCATCGTATCAAGCGACAACGACTGGAAGCCAAACTTTAGAGTGGTCTTATTATAAGAATGTTACTATTGGCACTACAAATGTAAGTGGAACAGTAACGAATTTTCCTACACTTCTTGTAATAGGGACGGACACAGATATTGCAAACAATACTCAAAATAGTGGGAATGATATAAGAATAACAGATAGTAATAATGTTAAAATACCTTATGAAATAGAGTATTTCACCAAAACGGTTACAGCAAATCAGATAATTATTTGGTTTCCAGGCACCTGGACACCAAATGCCACTTCAACCATTAGAATTCATTATGGGCAATCAACGGCTGCTTCTGGACAAAATATAACAGGTGTCTGGGATAGCAATTTTAAAGGTGTTTGGCATCAGGATGAAACCTCTGGAACTATATATGATTCAACTTCATTTGCAAATAATGGAATACCCAATAATGGAGTAGTCCAAGATGCTCTTGGCAAAATAGATGGAGCGGATGATTTTAATGGAACAACTCATTATATTGATGCTGGAAATTCATCTTCATTACAAGTTGCCAATGGAACTATTATGGGGTGGGTAAAACCCGATAATGTATCTAATACGCAATTCATTGCTGGATTGCCTTACGATGATGGGGCTACCTGGGATACTCCCTGGACTGGATTTGTATTTAGTATTTTAACTGATGTGTCTCCTGGAACTATTAGGTGGTATGGGTCAATAGGAGGAACTTATTCATGTTTTTCTTCTAACGGTAATGAAGTAGCAGTTGGTAATTTGTATTATATAGGAATAACTTGGGATGGTTCTGTCGCAAGAATTTATAAAAATGGAGCAGAGATAAAAAATAGTAATGCTGGATGGGAGACAGGGGGTGGAACAGGTAATTTAAGTTATGGAACTCCTGCGCCTTCTTTTGTAATAGGAATGCGAAGCAAGAATAGTCCTGGTGAATATTACGATGGTATTAGTGATGAAGTCCGTATCTCTAACATTGCTCGCTCTGCTAATTGGATAGCAACAGAATATAATAACCAAAATAATCCATTTGGTTTTTATACCATTGGGATACAACAAACTTCGAGTTATACAGAAATACAATAAGGAGGAAAGGGATGAAAAAATTATTGATTTTAGCGGGGTTATTAAGTTTATTATCTTGTGGTTTCGTTGAAGCAAACGATTATCTTGAACTGGGAATAAGCATAAATAAGCTGGATAAAGATAAGGGAATTGTAACCTTGTCGCAACTAAATATTAATGCTCAACCTAATTATGTGCCACGATGGTTACAGAATGCATATGTCTATATTGGCACAGATTTTGGAGATAATACAGGTATTGGTGGGGGATTGTATTTTATGGATAAGTGCATTGGATTTCAAGGCGGACTTATCTATAATGAAGAAAGAAAAAATGATGAGTATAGCGTAGGAATGTTTATTGATGTATTTCGCTTACTGCAGAAAGAGTTGGAATAATAGTAAAGGATAAAAAGTAGATAGTAGATAGTAGATAGTAGATAGTAGATGGTTTATAGTTGATAGTTGATAGTTGAAGGACTATAAACCATAAACCTTCAACTATAAACTATAAACTATAAGATAGAATTTATCTCCCTGC
>JBFLXS010000617.1 GCA_040755795.1 bacterium
AACCGTAAAAGCTGATTAAATCAGAAGAGTGAACACATTTTTAAGGCTGGAGGCTCTAAATGCTTTATAACTGCTGGTAAAATCATAAACTACAGTTGATTGTGGAATTTAGATGCGTTTGCCCTGATATAGCCACAGAGCCACAGAGAACACAGAGGGAATATATAACCACGAATGAACACTCAAACTCTCCTGACTCTTTGTCCACAACTCTTCATATTCATTGGTTCCTAATTTCTGGACATTTCCTTCCTTTAAGTCTAATGTCTATGGTCTACTGTCTGAATTGCAGATTTTTGTGCAAAAGTTTGTTGACAAAGTGATAATTAAGGTGTAAAATATATAATATGTTTCATAAAATTTTATGTTTATGCCTTTTTATTTCAATGGCAGGGGTATCTTTTTGTCAAGAATTAGATGAGAAGATGCCATTGAAAGAAGAAGAAGAGGAAATTAGTGTGTTGATAGGGACGGAGACAATTCAGACGGGCACACCAACCATACAAGAAGAAGATGTAAATCTCCCCGGTCAGCCTGAAATTACCTCATCTCCAGAGGTAACCACCACCACCACATTAGAATCTCAAGAACTCAAAGGGACTGTAACAACCATAGAAGTTGTGGGAACAACAGGTCTTGATAGTGGCACACGAACGCCAGTAGGTAGTTCGACCCAAGAAATTATAACAGCAACAATAAGTTTGTCTGCAGGGACTCAAACAACTGCACCTTTATCCGGCACTTTGACTATTGGAACGGTAACGGCTGAACCTGGCACAGCTACTCTTTTAGATACAGGATTGATGCTCATCCCCACGGCTTATAGAAGGGATGATAAATTAGGATTTAATACAGATTTTTT
Organism: bacterium; assembly: GCA_040755795.1. Lineage (NCBI taxonomy): Bacteria > bacterium. The sequence goes on from JBFLXS010000617.1 coordinate 863, forward strand.
AATTGCTTATTATATTGGGGAATTATGGTATAAATATAAGTATGATGAAGGAAAGAAAAAAGATAGTGGACTTTTTGAACCAATTAAATTTTTATTTTTATCCGCTGATTTTAAATACTCTTTGCTGAAAGAGAAAACACAAATCCCCAATGTTGGATGTGGGTATGAGTGGTTTTTAGTCCTTCAGGGGGCGGCATCTACTCCAGCTCAAATGGGTGGTGAATTCTCAGGTAAGTCAGATAGATTTGGATTCCCATATCTTATCTTTAGTAAAGAATTCAAAAACAAAAAATATCATTTAGGTATGATGTCTGGTGAAATCGGAAAATTGGTAAATCCGTTATCAAAGTATCTAACGGTAACCTCCAATAAAACACTTATATTTGGCTTTGAAACAAAACTTTTTAACCGTCGGATTAATATCGAAGGTTTTAGCCCACTTGATTCTGGTTCTACTTTAGTCATAAACACCTCTATTGAGCGATTTATAGGATTTGATTTAGGTTTTATAAAAACAAAAGATGGATTTTCTGTAATCGGCTACTTTGGGGCACGGCTGACCATTTTCCCATATAAAAGAAAAGGGTAACTATTCACCGCAGAGACGCAGAGGAACAGAGAAAACATGGAAATAAATCAGATAACAGAAAAATTATTGGTGCAGCAATTGAAATACATAAGACATTAGGTCCAGGTCTATTAGAATCTGCATATGAAGAGTGTTTATGTTATGAACTATCTATGGTGGGGTTAGCTTTCAAAAGACAAGTTGAATTACCTGTAATATATAAAGGATTTAAGTTAGATTGTTTTAATGTTTCTGTTCTAAGAGATGGAATTAAGCGTATAGCCAAGAGATTTTAATTTTTTCTC
>JBFLXS010000618.1 GCA_040755795.1 bacterium
AATCAAGTTCAGGATTACCAACCTCCTAACCCAACTTCCATACCGGTTTCTTAACCATAACCTTTTATCCAAAAGGCTTCTTCCTATGGTCGGGATATAAACCCCATAATAACAAAGTCATCATCAAAGGCAAAGACCTCTTTTATCTTAAGTCTTTTTGCAATAACAAAACTCGTGCAGTCAACAAAAGAAAATCGTTGGTCTCTATAACTTTCAAATATCTCCCAGGCTTGATTTTCAATCTCTTCATTACTCCAGGATACAGAGAGAAACCTTTGAGAGGTTGCTTCAGAAATGATGTGGCGAAACTCACAGGCTTTTTGATGGCTTACATCATATCTAACTCTGGTATAGACCCCACTTAAAACATAGTTGGAGGTGATTAAACCAATATTCTTATTAAGCAGGTCAAGATAATATGAAGAGGCCTTTTTATGGTTTATATCTTTTTTAACCACCGTAGCAATCCAGGCACTTGTATCTACAAAAATAAGCATTTTTTATTCCTCTTTTTGGTAAAGATATTCATCATGTTTAAGGGAAGCATCAGGTTTTCCTTCCTCACATAGACCAATTAGTTTGTAAAGAGGATTTTTTTCTTTTCTTCTCTCCTCTGCTATCTTCTCTAAATATTCCTTTATAGATTCCCTGATTATATGTGCAGTTTTAACCTTACGCAGGACGGTTATCCGCTTAAGTTCCTCAACTGTCTTCTCATCTAAGTAAATTTGTGTTCTTACCATTTCTACAGCACCTCCATATATACATTATATTTTATAATACATCAAATTTTAAAATATGTCAAGGGGAATTTGTTACCGTTCCTGTGATTCAGACACTGGACATCAGACACAAGACTATAGACTCTATTTATGCAAGAAATTAGTGATATTTGGGAAACCATCCTTAAAACTTGTAACCGTTCAGGCTATATATCAAAAGTGTAAGAAAGGGGATAAGGAGATAAGGATGATATGGAGATAAGATAATAGAAATAGATTGAAATTTATAGAATTCGAAGAATGTTGCGAAGCAAAAATAGGTAGAAATTGATTGTGGAAAACAACAAATTTCTATTAGTTTCTACTAATTTCAATTTTTTTAATAATATCCCCCTATTTCCTTAATTTCCACATCTCCTTTTGTTACACCACCTGAACGCTTACCAAAACTTCACTCCCTGGATTTTTCCTAAGCCTTAGCTACAGAAGTATAGGCAGGTCTCCCAAGCCTTTATTCTTCTGCAATTTCTGCCCGCTTTAGTCTGAGGTCTGATGTCTATAGTCTACTGTCTGAATCACAGTGTTACCGTTCGTAATGGGTTAGTTATTTGGAGGAACGAACATTAACCTGCTGAGGACAGAGCGATGAAAATAGGCTATAGGTTGAAGGAAACAGTATTCAAAATGCGACTCTCATACTCTCTCTTTATCTCCTTATCCCCCTTTGGACACCTGAACGGTTACCTTTACTCCAAAGCCTTAGCGATTGCTTCACCAAATTTACCTGCGGCGGCAGGACCGTTTGCCGTGATAATTTTGCCATCAATTTCGACATCTCTACCGGTGTAATTGATGCCTTTATTTTTTAATCTGGCTATTTCTGAGGAAAAAACGGTTGCCTTTTTGCCGTTCAGGACCCCTGCATTAGCTAATGTAACCGGAGCAATACAAATGGCACATAAAAGTTTATCTAACTTAATACACTCTCTGGCGATAGATAAGGCGGTTTCAT
>JBFLXS010000619.1 GCA_040755795.1 bacterium
AACCAAGAACACACGATCTGGAAGAACTAACAGAGCGGATGGAAAAGATCGATCCAGATTTTGCCAAGATTTTTCCACGCAAGGAAGGTGAAGAGAAACGATTATTTGAGCTTCTTAAGAAAGCCTAACAACTCGCTGCAGCCGACCGCCAAAGGCGGCGGCTGAGCTCGGGCGTTAGACAGGCTGGGCAAACAAGAAGGAGTAAGGAGAAGTTATTCCTGTTGGAAGTTTTGGTGAGAATATTTGCTCCTTAGCGGACTATACCAAGCCTCCGGGATTGATGCTTTCCGGAAGAGTTGCTTATCCCATAGAAGCAACAAGGGGAGGCTAAGAGGGACTACTGAGAAGTGATAGTTAGGTAAGATAGAGGAAGCAAGAAGAAAGAGACGGTGAAGTGCAGCTTTTTCTAACCCTTCACTGCACCTGACTGCGGGGGGCTGTGCCGTAATTAGAGTTTTGTGGTATCTCAATCTTTTATCTTGTTTACAAAGTTTAGTGGTAATCCTCCCCGCAGCAGGTGAACTTTATCGTTAGAATAATAAAAATAATCACACAAAGACACAAAGTCACAAAGGAATTGAATAAAAAGAATAAATCTTTGTGTGCTTTGAGGCTTTGTGTGAGGATATAAAAGAGAAATTCTAACCACATATTAAAGGCAATTTGTCAAGAGAAAAGTTTATCCCTATAACGAATTTTTTTAATTTTTTTCAAAAATTCGTTTTTCTTGCACAAATAACGGGCTCGGATACTGCAATCCATGCATAAGTCCGTAGCCTTCTGCACTCTACGATCTTACGCCTGGATTGCAGGAATAAAGCTTCAAAGATGAAACTTCCCGCTGTGCGAAACAGTTTGGATTATAAACAGCCTAAAGTACTGACTCGGTTTTCTATTAACGGGCTAATCCTAATATACATCAGGATTGCACCAACCACATATTCGATATTAAGCTCCGTCTGGCTCAAAAGAGAACCAGTGGCCTTGTGGTAAGTTATACAACCCCCACATCAGAATTCGTAAGAATGTTGCGTAAGCAAAAAATAATCGGTACCCTTGAAGACCTACTCAAACGCTTTGGCTATCTTCCTGGTAAAAGAATGGAAGATTCCAGTTATTTATAGATTCAATCAAGGGGCAGTCCTGATCTGTTTACAAACCTTACTGTTTTTTTATGTAAGGTGGGGTTACCCCGTTAGATAGTAAACATCTAACGGGGTGAAGGCAACTTCCCAATCAATCGCAGTGAATTGGACTAAGCGTCCGGACATTGCCCTTTCAGTTAGACCTCGGGTTAGTTGCCCCACCCAGTATTAACTATTTAAGAATCGTTTTTCATCAAATGCCTCCTTGTTTTTGAGCATAAAGTAAATAGCAATTGCAAATTTGTGAGCCATAATACTTTTGGCTTTGCCAATTCCATGTTTTGATTTTAGTTTCTCATAATATTTCTTTATCCCCAGGGAATGATGTTGAGCATGGATGATAATCTCGGAGAAAGCCCATTTGAGAGATGGGTTGCCTATTTTGCTGTTACCATCTCCTGTATGTTTGCCATTAGATGTTCTTTCACACTTTACCACACGGCAGTATGATGAGAAATTTGGTGGTGTCCGAAATTAGCTAACTTCCTCTAACCGGATAGGTAAGCCATTCCTCTATACTCCAAACGTGGTCGGTTAGACCAGCAGCCATTGCCGGAGTTCGTTGTTGCCAACCACCATCAATGGTC
>JBFLXS010000620.1 GCA_040755795.1 bacterium
AACCCTGCGTTGCAGTTGACGGCGGGGGACTGTGCCGTGGTCAGAGTTTTGTGGTCTCTCAAAGTTTTATCTTGCTATCAAACTTTTGTGGTAATTCTCCCCGCCGCACCTGAACTTTATCGTTAGGTGTATAACTGATATACGAGGAGAGGGTAAATTATACAATGCCAACAATTAAAAATATCCCAGGTCCTTATCGGTTTTTCTTTTATAGCTTCGATTGTTACGAATCCAAACATGTACATGTCCAAAGGGAAAGAATGGTTTGTAAGTTTTGGCTCGAACCTGTTATACTAAGCAAAAACTATGGTTTTTCACCAAAAGAGCTCAATGATATCCGCCAAATTATTCAATCTAATCGAAACAAAATTATGGAGGTATGGAATGAACACTGCGGCTAATTTAATAGAACCACGAATTAGAACTGTTCGTGTCACAGAAGAAGAAATTATTGCTTATCTTGTTGATGGTCGTGTTATTAGCGTACCACTTGTCTGGTCATGGCGTCTTTTAGAGGCAACTCCTGAACAACGCTCAAACTTTGAGATTATTGGAGATGGTCAAGGTATACATTGGCCAGATATTGACGAAGATATTAGTGCGGAAGGGATGTTATATGGAATCCCTGCACGTCGACCAAAACGAGATTATTTACATGTTTCTGTTGCTGGTAATCCCGGAGACACAATACTAAATTATTAAGAAGGGAAGCAAATCAGAAGAAGAAAAAAGAGGGCGAAGTGGAATTTTTTCCTAACAAGTCGTTGCAGTTGACGCCTGGGGACTGTGCCGTGGTCAGAGTTTTGTGGTCTCTCAAAGTTTTATCTGGCTATCAAACTTTAGTGGTAATTCTCCCCGCCGCACCTGAACTTTATCGTTAGCCCATAGCAGTGACAACCTGTTATCACTTGGAAATTAACCAGTAAAACTTATTATACAAGAGATATAAGGAGAGGCGATTATGCCAACTGTTCTCGAAGATGGTCCATATAGATTTGTTTTCTTTAGTTCTGATAAGGGTGAACCACCCCATATTCATGTAAAGCGGGACCGTCGAATCGCCAAGTTTTGGATAACTCCTGTTTCCTTGGTGAAAAACCGGGGTTTTCCTGGACACGAACTGAATCAGATTGCTCGTCTTGTAGTAGAGCATGAATCAACTCTTTTGGAGGCGTGGTATGAATACTTTGGTGCTTGAAGTAGAACCTATAGCGATAGGAGTTACAGTAACAGATGAGGAATTGGTAGTGGACCTGACAGATGGACGGCGTATTGTTGTCCCACTTGCCTGGTATCCACGATTATTCTATGCTTCACCAACTGAGCGGCAAAACTGGCAATTATTGGGAGATGGATATGCAATTGAGTGGCCTGACCTTGACGAACACATTGGTATTGATGGATTGATAGCGGGACGGCACAGTGGCGAGAGCCAAAAGTCACTTAATAGCTGGTTATCTGCTCGCCGTGTTCAATCTGGAAGCATAATAGGAATTAAACCTTGAAATCTGGGTAGTTGCATGAGAATTTCCTGTAATGAGATAGTTCTGCGAGTAGGAAGAAAGGAAAAAAAACGATAGCAGGGTGAATCTTTTGTCTAACTTTCGGTTGGAGATGAGAAAATGGGAGAATTAATTTATTTGTCGAGATGATTCATTGTAACCGTTCAGGTGGTAATTTACCGCAGAGACGCAAGAGTTTACAGAGAAGATATGGAAATAAATCAGA
>JBFLXS010000621.1 GCA_040755795.1 bacterium
CAGAGGTTATGGTTATTGAGCTTTCTTGTGCCTGGATTTCCCTGTTGTTTTTATTCCTTGCGGAAATTGGGATGATTTTTATGGTTTGTCCTAGCTCTTCTGAGATTGCTTTAAAGATTAGGGTTTTGCCACTTGTTCCCAGGAAGAATTCTTCTTTTTCGTTCATTAACCTTAGCTTTGTCTTGTCATATTCAAGCCTTAGGTTCATTAAGGCAAGGTTTTGGTTATCAGAGGAAAGGTTAAGGATAAGCTCATCATTAAGGGATAATGCTGTTTTGTTTGGTTTTATGGTTAGTAAGATTGGTTCTTGGTTTTCAATAAATGGAATCTCTTCTTGTTTAGAAAGGGTTAAGATAACCTCTGCTTCAAATTCTGGATTGATTGGTAATTCCTCTTGAATTTCCAGAGCCTCTTTTTCCTTCATTGCGGTAAGGATTGCAGAAAGAACCTCATTGTAGTCTGAGATTTCTTCTGTTCTTGTTCTTTGCTTAAGCTCAAAATTAAGGATGGTGAATTCATCCTTCTTTACCTTGCAACACTTACCTTGAGGATAATAGCCACACTTTATGGCAAGGACAATATAGCATCCTGGTTTTAGGTCGGAAATGATATAATGTCCATCTTTGTCTGTCAGATCCATTCCAAAGTCACATCCTATGGCAAAAACGCAGGTACCCGCTATGGGATTTCCTGTTTGCTTGTCGGTTATTGTTCCCATTATTCCCTGACCGGGTTTAACCAAGATGGTTGTAGTGGCAATGTTATTGTCTTCTCTTAATTCTTGGATTGTATTGCTTGGGTCAACGATTACTGTGATGGTATGGGTTCCTATGGTTTTTGGTCTTGTGATAATATGCCTTATCTTTACCTCCCCTGGGGCTAAATGCCCAATTGTCTTTGTTCCATCTATCTGGTTTGTTCCATCCAGGAAGATTACTTTGATAACATTAGCATCTTGTGTTCCAATGTTTTTAATGAATGCGATTATTTTTACCCTCTGGTATTGCTTTATAATATGGGATGGACAAACCTTTATCTTTTCTACGATAAGATCAGGAAGGTTTGAGGGTATTTGAAGATAGAATATGTCTGTGGCAATATCATCAGATGGTCCCCTTGCACTTATGATTGTTGTTCCTTGGGGTTGGAGGTTGGCAATGAAGATTACCGAAAATGTGCCATTTGTGCTTGAGATTGTGGTTGTAATGCTTATGCTTGTTCCAAAGTCAATTGAGATTATAGCCTCTTTTGTAAATCCTGTTCCATTTAGGGTAATGGATTCTCCAATATTGCCAGATAATGGTTTTATTGCAATCTTTGGCTTGATAAAGAAGATGGCGGTGGCAATACAGCCCTCTGCGGTTATTATGGTTGTTCCATAGGGTTGGGTTGAGACAATAAAGGTTATTGAGAATGTTCCATTGGTAGATGTTATGGTTGTAGCAATGGTTTGGTGGGTGCCAAAGTGAATAGAGACAAGCTTATCAGGAGGCCAATTAGAGCCTCTTAGTGTAATTGCCTCACCTACATTACCTTCCTGGAAGATAAACTCTGGGTCAATTTGTGGTTCTTCGGTTATTATCTCAAACCATCCAATATCAGAGTAGAGGTTAGCAAGATTGGGGTTTAATACCTTAATCCGCCAGAAATACTCTCCATCTGGTAGGTTTGTTTCGGTTAAGGTATGGCTTCCGGTTGAGGTTCCTTCAAAATAAGTAGATGGT
>JBFLXS010000622.1 GCA_040755795.1 bacterium
TTGCTAACAATAATCTTATTTCTTGTGATGATGCAGGGGATAAAATAAGGGTTCATTCTGGAATATCAGCAACAATAACTTCATCTTTTGCTTCCCCTGCTTCAGACCCTTCTGGGCTTTATTATGATGGCACTGACCTTTGGAGTTGTGATAAAGGAACATCAAAGATTTATCATCATTCAGGAATATCAGCAACAATAACAGAAAGTTTTGATAGTCCAGGGATTGCCCCAACAGGTCTTTCTTGTGATAATGCGAAAAATCTTATTTCTGGTAATTACGAAAGATATGGAAGATTTATTTCGTCAGTAAAAACTGATTCAGCGGTTGATAAAACAGAGCTTCAATTTCATAAATATCAAGATGAAATATATTTTATTTATGTAGAAGTAATTAGTGGAGTGCCTCAAATTAGAGTATCAAAAATGAATACAGATGATACAGCTTTTGCTATTATTCATACACAAACTAGTGCATATTATAAAAAAAGTCCTCAAATTATAGTTTATAACAATAAAGTTCATTGCACTTGGGCTGAAGATACTGGTAGTCCACCTACAGGTAATTATGTGCTTCACGGAGTTGTTGGAAATCTTGATGGAAGTAGTTTTGTAAACACACAATTAACTTTTGCAGGAAGTTTTGATTATGTTGAAACTCCACAATTTCAAATATATAAAGAAAAGAAATATTATTTATGGATAACACAACAAAGCACTTATAAACAAGTTGCTTTTGGATGGGCTAATCTTGATAATACAGATTTTAATTGTTGTCAACTAACAAATTCTTCTATTGATAAAACAAAAGCCCAATTTCAAATTTATAACGACAAGGTATATTATATATGGATAGAAAATAACCATATTTATACTGGGGTATCATATTTAGATGGCACAGGATTTGTAGCAACGCAAAGAACGACAACAACTGCTACAAGGGATAATCCTCAATTATATATAAAAGATAATAAAATACACTATGTATGGCAAGAAGATACTAATAAAATTGGTAGAGCCAAAATAAATATTGATGGAACAGAATGGATGACTATAACCGATACAGATACATCTTATACTAATTTATCTAATCCGCAATTATTAGTAGAAGATGTTATATATCATATATGGCAATATTACGATACAAGCACAACTAAATGGAATTTGAAAGTTAAAACAATAAATATTGATTGGACACCAACATCCTCTACAGAAACTTCTATTTATAGAATACTTGACCTTAATGATAAACCATATCCTCAATTTCAAATTGATACTACTGAAAATATAATCTATTATGCTTTTCAGCAAAAAAAAGAAACAGCTTATTATCAAGTAGCTAGGGCAAAAACAAATTTAGGAACTATTTTTGTCCATAAACAAAAAAGCAGTTTAATAGACCGAAGTTATATAACCTCTGACAATATTGACGATATTTACTACGATGGCACTAATCTTATTTCTTGCGATAAAACTGCTAAAAAGATAACGATTTACGATGGAATAAGTAATACAATTAAAAATAGTTTCACAATATCTCACGAACCTTCAGGATTGGCTTTTGCTTCTATTGTTAAAACATCAAGTCTTCAGGTTGATAAATGCGATTTTACAACCTTAAATGATACTTTAGTAATATCTACGGGGAAGAAATGGCTGTTAAGATGGACAGGGAGTGGTAATTTAATCTCAAATGTGCCAACGACTTCATTTCAGCAAT
>JBFLXS010000623.1 GCA_040755795.1 bacterium
AATATAGTTAGTTATACATGAAATTCTTTTTCCCCTTTCCCCAATTTTCTCCATTTCCCCTTTCTTACACCTAAAAAAACGCAAAAGTTCAACAATAAGTTATGTAAAATATCAATTCACAATTCAAGATGCGACCCCTATCCCCGACCCTACTGGTAGTCTGACTCCTTTCTGCCTCTTCCACAATTCAAGATGCGACCCCTATCCCCGACCCTACTGGTAGTCTGACTCCTTTCTGCCTCTTCAAACATATATGCAGGGAATAAATAGTCTTCTCCTGTATCGTCTATTATTCTATAATAGTCACCTCCATTTTCAATAGAAACTACTTCATAAATTTTGCCAATGGTTAAAGAACATCTTAATCCATGTTTTACCTCTATATCTTTATCTTCCAAAACTATATAGCTATCATTACTAATACATTTTACTTTCATGATCTTACCCCCCTCTACTCTTCCAACCATCTTTTTACTTTATACTCTACCTTGCCAATTCCATGAGCTTCATACCAATGAACTTCGGCTTTACGTATTCTACCAGATTCATCTTTAGCATAGGCAATCCCTTTTTTCTTTTTCCAGTTTTTCCCTCCATAAGTCTCCTTTAGCCTCTTTATGTCTTTAATTCCATGCCCTTTTGCAATAGTTTTAACAGTACTTTCCTCTATTTTTACAACAGATTCTTTTCCTATAAATCTCCCACTATACCCTACTTATGTGCCCATTTGTTGTAATCAGCCCACTAACCACAAAGATCTTCTGTATTCATCATCATCACCAATCAAATTCTCTGCATAAAAACATTTAACATCCAAACCTTTCAATCTAAATAAATCTAAGTCAATAAGTAAAAAATCATTGAAATCAATTACCCATGGTTCACTGCCTTTTGGAAATAGATATAGAGAAGGTGGAGTTATATCAAATTCCTGTTCTAATTCATCTGGGGTTTGGAAATTTGCACCAATTGGTGTTTCTTTAGATTTAAGTGAAAAAGCTAATGCAACAGTAAAAGGAAGTTGTCTTTTATTTCGAGATTCAAGTGCAGTTTTCAGACATTTAATAGAGCCAGGTATCCAGTTTTCCCTCAATGTTAAAGATAAATCTACTTCATCAATATGAAAATCATCATATTGTAGATATTTTTTGTCTTTAATATTATTTATAATCCATCTATCAATTTTTTCTGTAATATTTGTATTATTTAGGAAGCTTCCACCCATGGTGTTTTAACCACTCCTTTTCTTGATTTGTCAAGTATCTATATCCATGTTTCCATGTACCATTTTTATTTAATGCGCTACCATCTTTAAAATGAACATGATCTTGTTCACCTTTAATTTTTCCTTTATCTACTCGTTTAATATTTTTAGGTGCCTTCCTTGTGATAATCTCCTTATTCATTTGATTCACTTTTCCTGTAATTTCTTTTCCTACACCTCTTGCTCCAACTTTACCTATACCTTTTCCTATTAACTTACCCCCACCAACAAGAACTGTCTTTATTCCACCAACAACTATCCTCCCTGCACCAATAATATCTGTAGGACTTGCTGGGTCGCTAATAATTGTTTCTTCCTCTGGTCTAGGTACTACACCTAAAATAGGTAATAAAGCATTTGCTATTCCAGAACCAATACCCAAGTATGCACCTTCTCTTGCACCTGCCCAGAAATCTCCACCACACATTAATGAACTTACGCCACCATATAT
>JBFLXS010000624.1 GCA_040755795.1 bacterium
GTTAATGACCCTCTGGGTTATCTTTTGGGACTCCAAAATGTCAAGAGAAACAAAAAGATGGCAAGAAATGAGGTAACACAATGCCACGCACCGTAAATATAGCCTTAAGTTCTACGCAACGCTCTCTCACCGAGAATTGCTGAATGTACATTTTTCTTCTTGACATCAAATATCCTAATATGATAAACTTAAAATAGCTCTATAAAGCTGTCAAAAAAAACTGCCACAAAATGGCTTAGTTCAACCAGTCGCTGCACTGACTGCGGGGGACTGTGCCGTGATTAAAGTTTTGTGGTATTTTCAAGGTTTTATCTTGCTAATAAAGTTTAGTGGTAATTCCTCCCGCAGCAGGTGAGTTCAGTCGTTAGACCATCGCGAGTAATCGAGGAGGATTGGATAAATAAAGGTTAACTCCTGAACCTGTCAAAAACAGGTTTTATCCGAGAACGTTCATAATTTATATTATACGAGAGGGAGGTAGATATTATGCAAGTTGAAGCAATTAAACGAGAGGATGGATTATATATTCCCATGATCGATATCGTGAAAACGATGCCACAACAGAAAATTTGGGTGGATATCGAAGTAATCGAACCCACTGAAGAGACTGACGGCTATGCGTTGCTTGATCAAATGATTGGCTTATGTCACACCAATCAAGAGGATGCCTCAGTAAATCATGATAAGATTTTATATACAAGGGGTGCAGCATGATTTTTGTCGATACAGGAGCGTGGATTGCTCTAACCGATAGTAACGATCACTATCATAAAGAGGCAAATCGGCTCTATAACCGGTTGAAGCAACAACGTGCCTATTTACTCACAACAGATTATGTTCTTGACGAAACCGTGACTCGACTAAGGTATGATAGCAGTCATCATATCGCCATTCGATTTCTGGATATTATCACCTTGACGAGTAAAACAGGCGTTTTACGCGTGGTGTATATTGATCACGACCTTTTTCAAGAATCGATCGCCGTATTTCGTCAATATGAAAGTACACTCTTATCATTGACTGATTGTGCCAATTTTGTTGTGTGTCAACGCTATAACATTCATGACGCGTTTGGGTTTGATCGTCATTTCCCAATGATGGGAATAAGTTTAATATCGTAAAGATGTGTAAGTCAGCCACAGAGGCACCGAGTTCACAGAGAATTAAGGAAATTAGTCACAAATGGACACGCATTATAGCACTTATTAATCGAAATTTGACATAGATAGGGCTATGAAATTCCAAATCACAAATTCCAAATTCCATTTAGTGAATTAGTGAATTAAGCGAATTAGTAAAATCTAAGCTCTAATTCACTAATCTCTAATTCGCTTTTTGGTATGTGGAATTTGGTGCTTGGGATTTGGGATTTTTTTTACTTATCCACTCTGAATAAAGTTTTGACTAATAACTGCTATATTCCCTCTGTGTTCTCTGTAACTCTGTGGCTATATCCTGAACGGTTACGAATTACTGATAACCTCATTTACAGATACGGACAGCCAACATCGTCTTCTTTAAGAACTTCTTTTAATTTATCCAATCCTTCCTTATTCCAGGTAGGGCTATAAAGATACTCGGTTGCTATCTTAATGAATTGAATGGCTTTTTGTTTAGCGTCTTCAAAATTACGCTCAAATTCTATGAGATACTTCATACTAAAATTATAAGGTAAAAACACACGGAAAAAAGGTTGTTTTGCCTCCTGGATTAA
>JBFLXS010000625.1 GCA_040755795.1 bacterium
GGTTAAAAGTTGAGCTTCGTGAATCGGAAGTAGTTGCTCGACTGCTTTTAATTCTACGATAACTTTTTCTTCAACTAAAAGATCTATCCGGTATCCACAATCTAATTTAAATCCTTTTTTCTCTGTTTCTCTGCGTCTCTGCGGTAAAGGATTACCTCAACGGTTACGATTTAAGATATAGTCATTCTGGGTCATATAAGTCATAATGGCACCCCTTCACTTAATGCTATTCTGACGAATGGGTCGGATGTATCTTTAGCTATGATAAGGTCAATCTTCTGCTCACCTAATAATTCATAAAGATTCAGGCGAATTTTTCTTTTATGCTCATTAGTTAGTTTGTTTGACCAGATAAGGATATCTATATCTCCACCCCTTTGTGTATCATCTACTCGTGAGCCAAAGAGATAGATTTTTGCCTCCAGGTCTATCTTCATAATGGTAGATTTAATTGCACTTATTTCCTCAGATGATAATCTCATAAGAAACACTCACTATCCTGCGTTGGCTTACAAATTTCAGGTTCGCTTTAACTGATAATATCATACCCCTATCTTTTTACTTTGTCAAGAATTTTTTCAAAGGAAAAGGCAAATTTAAGAAGTCTATGTTCAGCAAATGGCTTACCGATTATCTGGATGCCAATAGGCAAGCCTTCTTTTGAGCATCCGCAAGGGATACTTATTGCCGGCAGACCGGCAAGATTATCACAAGTATCCTGATTATGATTGCTCAAGATGGAACTTTGAATTACTTCTGTTATTGTGTGCTATCTTTTCGAACTACTGAAATCTTATCTGGTTCTACTTTTACCACCTTTCCATTTTCCCATATCACGAGGGGCAATTTCTTTATTGTATGTTCTACAATAACTTTTTTAACCGCATCTTTCATTGCTTTCTCTGCTTTTTCCCCTAATGGGGTTAATGCTCTATTCTTTTTCATAACAAATCAACTTCCTCTTTTATATGCTGAAATAAATTTTTGTCAATAATATTTTCATATTCGCCTTCTTTTTCATAAATTATCATTGGTTGCATACCTGAATTATCAAAAATTGCTAAATAATCTAAAACAGAAAAATAAACATGGAATAAATTCCATAATGTCTTTTTAAACCGTCTTTTCACAATATATTCTGGGACACTATGGCCACCTTCCCGCACTCTATTTTTAATTCTTTCGATACCAAGTTGATAATTCGGAATCCATAAATAATACATATAAACACGGTATCCTAACCTTTTCATTTTTTGTAAAATACTTAAATATGTTCTTCCTGATAATGTTGTTTCTATGGCAAACATTTTTCTTTCACTAACAAGCTCTTTAATTCTTTGAAGCACCATACGTCCTGCACGAATAACGAATCTATCTGGTGCAAAAGGAGATAACCCGTGGGCAATCATATCTGCATTGACAAAATCGACCTTCCCAACATAACGAGGAAGATATTCACAAGCAAATGTTGTTTTTCCTGCACCATTTGCCCCAGCGATAATGTATATTATCTGTTGTTTGTTCATAGACCATTTCCTATTTTCTTCAATTAGACTATATATATTGATACCCAGCGTAGAGATAAAACTAGTGTCGTGTTGAACAAATAACGCACGGAATTTGATTCTGGTAACTGGTGATTGGTAACTGGTAATTAAATACCGTTCGGCTGAGGTAATCGGTCAGTTATTGGTGGGAGAAAGGCATAAAGAT
>JBFLXS010000626.1 GCA_040755795.1 bacterium
TTGAGATAAATCTTGTTAACATAATCTGCTCTTTGATAATTTATTTAATGTTCACTTTTAGTCGGCTTGGGCGACTGACTGCCCGAACTGGGTCATAGAGTTGGTTTTTTGAGAGCAGAGCAAAAACCAACCTGACCAATTTTCTAGCCGAGAGCACTAAGGCTCGTTTATGATTATGTTTAGTCACCTCCATGTATTTTTTCTGGTAATAAATTTGGTATTCCTCATTGTGCACCCGCAATGAGTTTGCTGCTTCTATCAGGTAGTAGCGGAAGTACTTGTCACACTCTTGGACCAAATGTCTTTCTTCTGATTCACTTAGTCCGGATTGATTTCTTTTCCAGACAAGGCCAGCGAACCTGGCTAACTTATCATCAGACAAGAATCTTCTAATTTCACCTATAGAGGCTAAGATCCCAGCGGCATAAACAGGTCCTATGCCTTTAATAGAGAGCAAAGGATTGATAAAGCCTTTTCCTTCTTCAGCAATGGCTTTATCTATTTCCTTTAAGCTTTTTTTCAAGGCAGAAAGGGTTTTGGTAATACTAGCCAAAATAAGTTGGCAAGAATTTGCCAGTTGGGGTCTTATGCGATAAGATTCTCGAGCCGCTTTTTGGATGTTTTCCGCAATACTTTTTGGGTCTGGAGAGCGGTTTTTACCAGCTTTGGCTACCAGGAGGGCAAGTTCTTCTAAGGGCATGGTTACAATTTCATCTGGAGAAAGTTCGTTTAATATGGTTAAAGAAGTTGCTCCAAGATGAGCGATAGGTTTATTCTGAACCCAGCCTGGAAACATAAGAAAGAGATTAGCCAAAAAGAGTTTTTTCTCTCTTTCAATGAGTTTGACCAGGTGATAGCGGTAGCGAACCAGTCTCTTCAGAGGCAGATGCAAAAGTTCGGGTTTATATTCTACGGGAAGTTTCCCAAAACGGAGATATTCGGCAATGAACTGAGCATCTGTGAGGTCTGTTTTTTCTTTTTCTGGGAAGGCTTTTTTAAATCGGCTGATGTATTTAGCATTGATGAGATAGACCTGAGTTTCACATCTCAGAGGGTTGTTAGTAAAGTAGTCTGTGAGATGAAACCCATAGAGACTGGATGCTTCCAGACCCAAACGGATATGTTGGAAGTTTTGTTGAGATATTAGGGTAGCGGTTTTCTCTTTCAGATTTTCAAATCCGGGGAGGTTATTGTCTATTTCAAATGTTTTGCCTAAATATTTTCCTTCCTGGGTTAAGAAAGAGACAGCCGCTTTACGCAGGCTAATATCTATTCCGATATTTAAGGTATTGAGCATAAATATTCACCTCCTTTATAGGATAAGAATGGAGAGAAGACCGGATCCTTTGCCTTTACCAGTTGCAACCTCGAGCATTGTTATAAGCGGTAACTTTTTCTGTCTGGGTGCATCGGTATCAGTCTAAATAACCGAAGGGCAGAGGAGTTCCAGCAATGTGTGCGTCAGCATCGTTTCTGATAAAGGAAAGGGACGCCCTCTTTGAAATGCACTCAACAGGTGCAAGGAGGAAGGGCATTTACCCTGTTTCTCTTTATCCTATAGAGATAATAATAAAGGATCCGGTCATAAAAGTCAAGTTTCTTTTTGTTCACAATCAAAGATTTCATAAACTCTCCCATGAGGAGAGAAATATTATTAAATATTAATTATAAATTAATTAATAACTATATTAAACATATTATACGAGGAGGTA
>JBFLXS010000627.1 GCA_040755795.1 bacterium
GATAGTAAATTCTTTACTCTTAATATTATAGGGGATATAAATGATAAAGTCAACAAAAAAGTGCTAAGTTATATCTGAATGTATAACTCGTCTGAGGACGAAAATTTAGATGCGTTTGCCCTGCCACCTGTCTGTGATTCAGACACTGGACATCAGACACAAGACTATAGACTCTATTTATGCAGGAAATTAGTGACATTTGGGAAACTATCCTCAAAACTTCACTCCCTGAATTTTTCCTAAGTCTTACCTACAGAAGTATAGGCAGGTTTCTCAAGCCTTCATTCTTCTGCAATTTCTGCCCGTTTTAGTCTGAGGTCTAATGTCTATAGTCTACTGTCTGAATCACAGTCATATTTGTACCCTGGCCAGTCCATTGACCGAGATTTTTTTACGGATAAAAAAACATTTGACATTAGAATAATTTTTTGTTATACTTGTTAAGAAAAGTGAGGAGGAGGAGTTTTAAATTGTGGTTAACCCTTCAAGATATATTTTAGCCACAGATAAGGAGGTAAAAATGAGTAGTTTATACAAAGTTATTAAGGGAAAATTCTATGTTACGGGGTATTCTCCAGATGGAGACTCTATTAGATTTGAGGCAATTACACAGAGCAATTGGAATTTTTTTAGTTGGAAGGATGGAAAAAACAAGAAAAGTAAAAAAAAACAGTTACGCTTCGAAGCTATTGACGCCCTTGAAACACATTATGAAGAATCACATCAACCCCGCGTTCTGGGTATAGCCGCTCTTGAAGTCCTTCTTGGGCTGATTGAAATTCAGAATGTAGTTTATAATCTAAGTCTAACGAGAATTTATTCTGCTAAAGACGGCACAGAAGGTTTTATAGCAAGCCAAACATTAGATACATACGACCGTCCAGTCTCTTTAATTTTTCCTAAGGATGTCAACCTTAATGACGGCGATGAAATCCCTTTATCAAAACTACCTCTGAATAAGTGCATCAATGTAAAAATGGCAAAGATGGGACTTGTTTATCCTACCTTTTACAGCACAATGGAAGGTGGTTTACTGGATTTATTTACCGATATCACAAAGACTTGTCGAAAGAACAAGGTTGGTCTTTGGGCATTGGACAAAACGAGTGATTTTACTCTCTGGAATACCTCTACAATTAGTGATGATATTGTAATTCTCCCTAAACTATTCAGGCGATTGACGACATTTTTTCAGGAGTGTAGTGATTTCTCTCAACTTGCTGGATACCTTAAAGAGAAAAAGGATAAAGTAAAAATTAGAAGCACTGGGAAGAAAGTAAATCTAAGTGATTTGCTTACCATAAATGGAAGAAACATAAAGTTTTCACATAAACCAGAGGATTTGATCTTTGAACCAAAGTAAGTAACCGTTCAGGTATAGATAAAAATATGTCCCTATAACTCAAATCTCAAAACGCAAAACTCAAAACTACAACTTAAAACTCAAAACTATTTTGCACCAATACTTGTATAAATAATATCCTCTGTTATCTTTCATATTTTAACTCATTCTATTCTATCTGTATTAATCCGTGATAATCAGTGGCTGAATGAGGACATTATAGCAGTTATTATTCAAAACTTTACTGTAACTATTCAGCTTCCATTTTTTTCCTTTTAACACTGAAAGTGTTAAATTTCACATAACCGTAGATATAATCTACGGAAAAAGACTCGTGAGCACTACTCGACCCTGAAAGGGTCGAATTTTA
>JBFLXS010000628.1 GCA_040755795.1 bacterium
CAGACGACGGCATTTTAGTGATGGACCGTAACAGCAATGGACGTATTGATGACGGCAAGGAATTGTTCGGCAATGAAACCCTTCTTGCAGGTGGTACCAAAGCTGCTAATGGGTTCCAGGCGCTAGCAATCTGCGATTATTTTTCATAAAGAGCGACTCCTTTAATCTTTGGTTTGCGGTGAATCAAGTTTAATCGAGTCGCTTCTTTTCTTCAACGAACTGGGGGGCTATGTCAATAAGAAAGGAGATTTTAGTCAATGAAAAAAGATGAAATAAGCAGTTCTAAAGTATCGTTGTTCTTTATTTATATTCTTATTTTTTTATCTAGCATAACGATTTCTGAAGCAAATGATGCAATATTATGGCCTGAATTTAAGTTGCCTCCTCATTACGACACAGAGCGCAAAGCTATACGAGAATCGGATGCCTTAAGGATAAAAGAAGAGTATAAAAAATATGAGGAAGAGCGAGAAAAGAATGAAGCTAAATATAGGAAATTCTATGAAGAAATGTATCGTTCGAATCCCGAATTTCTGAAAAGAAATCCTTACAGATATCAAGAGTTTAAACCGCCAAAGACGAGTTATGATGCTATTGCACTATTAGATATAGATGGAGATGGTCAAACTGACAATGCTTTCGTCGTTGCTGAGATATTTAGAGAAGGAAAATTTGTTGGGCATGCCAGAATTGCAAGATACCAAAAGGGAACCGATGGCTCATGGAAGTATGTGGCATCAATAAATACTGATAGCGATATTGGTATAAAAAAGGCAGTGGATGATTTTGTAATAGCTGGATGTCAAAAAGATAGGATATTTCTCAGTCCAAGGGGGAGTGGTCTAGGTATTTACATTCAGGACGAGGCAAAAAAGCTTAAAAGTGATGACAAAGAGATAAGATTAATAGTGCAAGAAGAATTAAAAGTTGAGATCCAAAAGGAAAAGAGCGTATACAAAAAAGAGACCAATCGTGATTACAAAGAAGAGCTGAGGATAGCAGGCATCAATCAGGATGTAAATAGTGATGGCAAACCGGATATTATTGCAATCATGAACGATCCAAAATATATGTATATGTATCCCGACGGAAATAGAATGCCTACTGGAAGTCGCTTTCAGCTTTTTTGCCAAGCCGATAAAGGCTGCCAACACTTCCTGCTCCTAAATAAGGGAGAGAGGGGCTGGGAGAAAGTTCCTCTAGGGTACAGTAATTGTATAGGCCTTAGTAGTCCTAAAGAAAACGGGATGAGAGAGATTTTTATGAGACGAGCAACATTAAGATTTGAAGACTCAGCTTATAAAATTGTGCCGTACTATCCTAACTGGGTAATGGAGCAATAACTTACAAAAATTAAAGGGGGACAAAACTATGAGTATTGGAAACTTTGAAGCATTTATGGCAGCAGTGAGGCAGAGGGAATCAAGTGATAATTATGGGATAATGAATAATTTTGGTTTTGCTGGCGCTTATCAATTAGGTGAACTTGCAATGATAGATGCTGGTTTTTACGAAAAGGATGGAACATCAAAGAATGATTGGACTGGGGAGTGGACACAAAAAGCAAAAGATATGGGTGTTACTAATGTGTACATAGGTAAGACGACATTGTATAATACCGTTCATGAAAGAACTGGACGGACGAAAAATATCGCATGCGGCACTTGAAGAGATACGAATCAGGGCGGTGAGGGCCGTAGAGGCTG
>JBFLXS010000629.1 GCA_040755795.1 bacterium
TGTCTGGAGGTCATCTGCTGGATGGAATTGGCAATAGATGAAGAAGCAAGAAAAATCCAAAAGAATATGATGTATCAAGCAATTGAGAATGTATTTAAGCCGTTAATTGGAAGGTAATTATGTTTAAGAAAGTATTATTAAGTTTAGCAATATTAGTATTTATGATAGCACCTGCAAGTGCTAAAATGAAATATTGGTCAAGTGGAAAAATAACAATTACAGCAGGAACATCAAGCACAGTTAAATCAGACTTAGGGGATTTTCGAGTAACAGGAACAGATGGGACAACATTACTATCTTATTGGCACGAAGATATAACCGTGCCTGGCACAAGCCCAACCTGGATAAAATTCTCGTCTGTTCCCACAGGAACTATGCAAATTGGTTATGTATATTATACTAATAGCGATGCAACAAGTATTGCTAATGGGAATAATGTATTTATATTTTTCGATGATTTTAGTGGCACTTTTACCAATTGGACAGTTGTTAATTCTAATTATGCTACTATTACAAGTGGCGAATTGAGATATACAGGTAATGATAGTGATTGGTATCTTCGGATATATTCAAACAATGCTATTTCAAGACCAAATATTATAGAGTGGAAGTCAAGGAATAGCCAGTCATCTGCTTCAGCAGATGCGGAAGGATATACTACGAGCGATAGTGCTAACGGGTATAGCCAGGGGATAATGGTAGTTTATGGACAGGGTAGTGGGCTAGAGGCGACTATGCGGTTGAGATTAGATGGTACTGAGTGGACTGAAATAGATTCTTTAGACCAAATCATAAGTAGAACTCAAAAGTTAATTCTACCTCCAAGCAGTGGATATAAATTCTATAAGGATAATGTTCTCTACGAAGATGACACTGCTTGGACTAATCCCAATAATGCTAATAGAATTTCGTTTAGTCAATATTGGAGCAGCAAATATAGTTATGTAGATGATATTCGTGTTCGTAAGTATGCCTCTTCTGAGCCTACATTATCCTTAGGAGCAGAAGAAAGCTCATCAGCATTATCAGGTTGGTCTTATAGAAGACCAATAAATTGCACCAATAATTCAGGAGAAATCCTGACAGATTATCAAGCAATTTTGTATCTACGCACATCATCTGCTGGTATTACTATTATTCAATAGAAGGAGGAGAAAGAAAGCAATGAAAAAATTATTGATTTTAGCGGGGTTATTAAGTTTATTATCTTGTGGTTTCGTTGAAGCAAACGATTATCTTGAACTGGGAATGAGCATAAATAAGTTGGATAAAGATAAGGGAATTGTAACCTTGTCGCAACTAAATATTAATGCTCAACCTAATTATGTGCCACGATGGTTACAGAATGCATATGTCTATATTGGCACAGATTTTGGAGATAATACAGGTATTGGTGGGGGATTGTATTTTATGGATAAGTGCATTGGATTTCAAGGCGGACTTATCTATGACGAAGAAAGAAAAAATGATGAGTATAGTGTAGGAATGTTTATTGATGTATTTCGCTTACTGCAGAAAGAGTTGGAATAATAGTAAAGGATAAAAAGTAGATAGTAGATAGTAGATAGTAGATAGTAGATAGTAGATAGTAGATAGTAGATAGTAGATGGTTTATAGTTGATAGTTGATAGTTGAAGGACTATAAACCATAAACCTTCAACTATAAACTATAAACTATAAGATAGAATTTATCTCCCTGC
>JBFLXS010000630.1 GCA_040755795.1 bacterium
CTTCAAAAATGTTTCGTGGCAAACTTATAATATATCTGACCTCTGTTTCTTGAAGTATAAACGTTCTTATATACTTATACTGAGGGTTTGACAATATGCCATCAGGTAATACAATTATTACAAATCCATTATGTCTACATAGATTTATAAATATCTCTAAGAAAAGAATTTCTACCGCTTGGCTTCGCATAAGATTGCCGTTCCTGTGGGCTAATTTATAATTTGAGAGAATTTGTGATGTAGCAATTCTGTGAAACCAACTGCTGAATGGAGGATTACCTACGACAAGGTCAAATCCACCTTTCGAGATTATACTTTGAAACTCGTTTCTTTGCCAAGTTTCCCGTAGAAGAGCATCACCATAAAAGAGGCTAGCACTTTGGAAAGTAGATTTCTTAAGTTTGCCAATGACCTCTTTGTCTATATCCACCCCAAATAACCTTACTTTCGTCCATTTTTTTGCAGCGATTTTAAGGAATACACCATTACCCACTGCGGGGTCTATTATGTTCTCAATTTTTGAATCTGGAACTATCGAGAGAGCTTTTTCTACTGCGAACTCTGGGGTAAAATACTGATTGTGATTCTTCCTGTTTTGATGTTTTTGAACCTTAACATCTTCAACAGGAAATAGACATTGCTGGACTAAAGCCATAACATAGCCTCCGGGAAAACTTTTTCATAACATTTCGCCTAATTTCAAGTTAAGCTTCTTTGCTATTTGATAATAATCAGTAATGGAAGAAAGCATTAATTCTAAATTTTTAAGGAAAGCATTACAAAAGTTTCTCCCTCGTCTGGCATTATCACTTACTGCAACCAACTTTGCCATTTTATAGAAATTTTTAACCTTTTCATCCGATATTGACTCAATAGTCTCATCCAGTGTTTTATTTTCCGCATCAAATAAAGGTGTTCCTATTTTGTCTTTTATACTTCTTTTTAAATTTATGATGTCTGTCAAAACATCTATAGACTCTACCTTAACCTTGCTTTGAAGCACACAAAGGGGAGATATATCAATACCAACACAGTTCATGCCCAAAAGTTGAGCCTCCAAAGCAGTTGTTCCACTTCCTATAAATGGATCAAGAATAGTGTCGCCTTGATTAAGTCCGATTATATTTAAAAGGGACCTAATCATCTGGGGATGGAACTTACCTTTGTAAGGATAAATCCAATGGGTAAGGTATTGATTTACAGACCTTGTTCTGTTTTTCTGAATTATTTGAAGATAATCGGTAAATCTTTTACCAACGGATTTTAAATATGCAGTTCGTTTTATCAGTCTTTCGTCCAAGTCGTTTGATTGGTTATTAATTTTAAACTCTCTTAATCCATTTGTAGCAACAAAATCGACACCTAACGCCCTCAATTCTAACTGTGCTAATAACAATTCATAGATAAACTGAACATTGTCTAACAATGTTACATCTGAGTTAGATGGTTGTTTCATATCGTATGCCCAGAATTCCTGGATTTCCTCGGCCTTTTTCATCATCTTCAGCCCTTTGTATGTTTCTGTCATTGATTTATCCTCTTATATTTATTGCGTATAACGATAGAGCTCACCTGCTGCGAGGGGGAATTACCACTAAACTTTGTAAGCAAGATAAAACTCTGGGAAATTACAAAACTATCTCAATCACGCCACAGCCCCTCGCAGTCAGGTGCAGCGAAGGG
>JBFLXS010000631.1 GCA_040755795.1 bacterium
GAAGTGTTCTATTGGATGCATCGTTATTCCACCTCCCAAACAAAATCTCCAGAATAATACACTATGTACTTCTGTTATCTTTATCGACATTTTCTCTCACAAACTTTAGCTAATTTGGGACACCACCGAAAAATTACCACTAAACTTTATCATCATTAAGGAGACGCGGAGTCTTCTTGTAATTAGTATTATGTAAATTTGTAAATGGTAACCCAAAAGTGGTAAGTAGTAAAATAGGGAATCGAACCCTGGTGTTCCAACCACCTGTCAAACTTAATTTAAAGTGGATAATTGACATTTCCACCTCCAATTTACGCTATTGGATTTCGGGCTATCCTACTTCACAGTAGTTTCGCACTTACTCCCCTGTCTCCTTTATTCCTCCCCTTAAAAGTTAAGATTCATCTTTAAAATTTACCGTTTTGGTGTGATTAATTCTATGAATCTCTATATTTAACTTCCTTAGTTTTCTTAATAGATTTTCATAATTTTGATAAACATCATTAAATTTTTGTTTAGGTTCTTTTATAATATCCCTTTCTTCCTTATGTATTATTCTTAGATATGCTGATTCGTTTAATTTATTAGTTAATACCTCCATATCCTTTATTAAATTTTTTCTAATCTCTAATGCTTCTGATAATGTTATTTCTTTTCCATCATAATTCAATCTTGTTTTTAAATTAGTTAATTGTAACTCTTGATTCAATCTCACTCTTTTAGTCTGTAAATTTTGTAGTTTTTCTTGAATTAATTTAATATCAAAATCTTTTGCAGGTTGAAGTTCGTCCTCTTCCCTTGATAGGAAATCTCGTCTTCCTTTCTTTTCTTCACTCAAATTTTCTAATACCTTAATATGTTTATCAAACTCCTGCCTTAATTCAATTGCCTCATATATAAATAAATTATTTTTTTTATCTGACATTTATATCGCCTCCTTTAAATTTTGGTCATCCTTGTCGTAATATGCTTCATGTATGGCATAGGTATAATTCACCCTCTCTTTCTTGTTCTCTGTAGGATCAACATAGATATGTTTCTTCCTCACAACTCGATAGTTCCACATGTTTTTACCTTCTACACGAGCATAAGATTGCTCGCCAGGAACTTAGTTGTCTGATGCCGAAGTTTAAGTTTAAATTATGTTGTTAATCATTTATTTCTCGTTCATGTAACACTTCATAATCCCCATTTTGAAGCAAGGTTATGATATCGGCATTTTGTCTGTAAAATTCTTCTGCTGGTATACCGTCTACTACATATATTTTCTGCCTTTTCATCTTTCCGCGAATAAAATAAGTTTCATAAATAAACTCGCCTTTATGATCTTTATGAATTTTGGGCTTGTTTTTCTTTTTCATTAAATAAACACTGGGAAATGTTTCCCCTTTTCCTCTCACTACTTTTTTGTTGATTGACTTTTCCCTTACTGTTTTGCTTGCCTTTGTCTAACGATAAAGTTCAGGTGCGGCGGGGAGAATTACCACAAAAGTTTGATAGCCAGATAAAACTTTGAGAGACCACAAAACTCTGACCACGGCACAGTCCCCCAGCGGTCAACTGCAACGCAGGGTTAGACAAAAGCTCTGATTCGCTGTCTTGTAAGCGTTCAGCTACTTAAAAAAATAACTGTAAAATGTAAAATGAGCAATTAAAAATTTAAAAGTCAATTCTGTGTTCTG
>JBFLXS010000632.1 GCA_040755795.1 bacterium
CTTTTTTATCTCCTGCTCGATAGTTATGTCCCAAATGTCTCATAAATGTCTCTTTTCACGTATAAAAGCCTGTGACTGCTATACTCCCCTCACCCCTTTGTTGCCTCTTTCGCCGTAATCGCCATTGATGCCTTTTGAGAGCCGACTGGCGCATTTGATTATATCCCTTTTGATCTTCAGCTCATGCCTGGTTTCAATGAGCCCTTTGAGCCCTTTATGAGCCGTTTTCTGGGACAAGGAGAAAATAGGTCAATACTTCTCTTGGTCCGCCGTACCCGATTGCAACAAAATTGCAACAACGTTTTTATTTGGCTGCAATTATAGCATTAATAAAACCATAATATCAGAGAGTTAGAGTGTGTCCTCTTCCTTTATTCGCACTTAACCCTGCCTAATTGCTAGTGATTGCAATGAACCTTTTTCAGCCCTGAGTACCACCTGGCTGCCTGTGTTACTCCGTATCATGAGGAAAAGAGGGATGTTGTTTCCTAATATAACAATTACTCGGGCTTTCTATTATGATTCTGAGCTTATGACCACTGCAATCGAAAAATCCACTTCGGCAAGCCCTACGTATTCCGGCCCATACCGAACAGTCATTCCGATAGAAGCCGAACGCCTGTTGTGATCGATGGCGGACACCCATTACGATTTCATGCCGGACACTTCTGTCGGTGTCCCTCTCTTTCTTCTTGAGTTCCCCGCCTGTGTTTTTTCCTGATTTTCATACATAGCAACAAAATTTACTGGATCAATATGAAAAGGCGGCATACCGGCTCTCCTAGCCAAGTCAGCAATAGACTCCCTTATGTAAGGGAAAATTATTGAAGCACAATTAATATGAGCTATCCTCTCCAAATCTTTCTTTGGTGGTACCTTTTGGAAATTAAATAAGCCCATCGTGGTCACATTAAACACAAACGGTTGGTTTTTGTTATCCGAAATAATGGAAACAACAACACTAACCATCTTATCTTTTGTTTCATAGGACACGTTTATACCGTAAGAGATATTTATGAGATTGTCCTTCGCTGGCTTGAAATCAGGATTCAAGGCAAAATGACTTTCAATTTGCTTAACATCAGCAATCTTAAACTTGAGTTCCATTTGTTACCCCTTCCGTTTGAATTGAAAACTCACTAGCCTTGGTCTTATATTTTTTCTTGAGATTTTTGTATTCCTCAAAATCAATTACCTTACTCTCCTCTTTATGCAAGGCAAACTTTCTTTTCTGGCTCTTCTGAATCACATTCAACGTGGATGGATAAGCATCCAAAATCCTCAAGAGATTATCCATTCCCTTACTTTGGCAGACCTGTCCGGATTCATATTTTGCAAAGCCCTTAGGCCCACCGCCTAAGATTTCCGCCATTTCTTCCTGTGTAAGATTAAGCTTTTTACGGATTCTCTTTATCTCTTCTCCAGTTAATAACTCATCAATCTTACGCTGGAAATCTTTCAGAATTCTCCCTGATTCTTTTAAGGTTGTCTTATCGACGATTGCCTCTCCACATTCACCGCACTTATAGGTGACATAATTGGGAACAGTTATGGTCTCGCCCTTATATTCGAAGGTTTCGTTACCAACTTGCTTCTTTAATGTCCCAACACCGCAGATAGGGCATTTCTGGGATTTCATTTTATTTATCTCCTTCCTCATCTTTCTTAAATTGA
>JBFLXS010000633.1 GCA_040755795.1 bacterium
TTAATGACCCTCTGGGTTATCTTTTGGGACTCCAAAATGTCAAGAGAAACAAAAAGATGGCAAGAAATGAGGTAACACAATGCCACGCACCGTAAATATAGCCTTAAGTTCTACGCAACGCTCTCATGCAGGGTATAGCGATGATGAGATATTTACTCTTGACTTTCAGCCACTAAAAGGACAGGGATTAATCCAGGAAGATGTAAAGGCTCTAAAACAAAAGATAGATGAGATTACAAAGGGGAAACCTGGGGCAAAGGTAGATATTATTGCTTATTCACGAGGTGGGCTAATAGCGGAACTTTATACGATGATGTTTGGTAGTCAATATCAATCTACAATGAAATATTCGTATATTGATGCAGATGGGAATCCACAAGAACCAACTATCACCAACATCCCCCGCTACGGCCATGACATAAATCAAATCATTATGATGGAGACACCGCAAAAAGGGGCTGGTGTCTGTAACTTCTTCCGAAACCTCCCAATCAAAGAAAAATGGAAGTCAGATCTTGCTACCAGATTCAACCAAGTTGACCCTACTTTAGTCGGAAATGAGCAATTACAAGACAGTGGAAGTAATTTTATGGAGGAGTTATTCTGGAAGAACGCATTAAATTCAAATGTAACTTACATTAATATTGCCGGGGCTGGTGGAATAGTGGGTTTTGATTCTGCTCAAGGAGTACCTCTCCATCAGGAACTAAAAACCTTAGATAAGGTACTTACACTTACCAGTCATGCAGACTTCTATAAAGATACTAAGGTTAAAAAACGAATTCTTCAAAACCTGTTTAATAAAAACCCTATCACTGCACAAATATCCATCTCCCCGGAATCACCAGTCAGAGAAGGGGCAATATCTATCTCTATTACCTTATCCGAGTCTTTACCTTCAGCACCAACACTATTTATTAAAGGTAACGGTGCTTTTTCTTCTCCACACCCAATATCTTTAGCAGGCTCGGGTAAGAACTTCTCTGTAATCTTGAATATTCCCAAGGGGACTGACGGTAGTGCAAAGCTTTATTTTGAGGATAAAACACAAATGCAGGTAAAGATAGCCAGTGCTGATTGTAATGAGGAGATTATAGAAACTATCGATGTTCCAATATCAGGCTATCAGTTCTTTTTAATTGACACCGAGGAGCCTGAGGTTACTGCCACCACGCCAGCAAATGGTGAGGTGATTATTGCTGAGGACACGCCTTATACGGTCAATATCTCTGCTACACTTTTTGACCCACCTATTAATGGCTATGCCTCTGGTATTGACCCAACAACTATTGTCCTGAATACCCCTCAAGGGACTTTTCATCAGGCATCAGCAGTGAATAAGTTAGATTACGGTGAGTATTCTTGCTCAATTGAGGCAAAGGATAATGCCAATACACCAGGACATGACTTGAAAGTATCTCCTTATCGCTGGAGTTTTGAGATTGTACCAGCTATTTTTGTTAAAATTCACCCTACCTGGCAAAATTTCACTAACCCAAATGAATCCCATACGCATTACATTACTATTACTAACAAATCAAAGAAAAAGTCTTTTACGGCTAATATTGAGATGAAACTTATCAAAGAATCAGGCTGCCTTTCTATTACTCAATATCCTGCAGCTACCTTAGAGATACCAGCAGATAGTCAAGCAAGTACCTCTTTCGTAGTTA
>JBFLXS010000634.1 GCA_040755795.1 bacterium
CTTCAAAGGATAAGTTGCAAAAAAATCATCAGGCTTTTGAGCCTAATTTTGCCATCTTTGAGCAAAATAAACAGATTGATAAGGATTCAGATAGCCTCAATGGCTCCTTAAATTAACGAAACTCCAGCTATGTAAACTTCCAGTTAATAACCATTATACCAAAAAAATTAAAAGTTTGTTGTCAAGCTGGTCTAACCTGTTGAGAGACATTTTGTTTTGTAATCTCTTTAACTTTCTTTTCCTGTTCGTAATATTCTGAAGTCAGTTGCATATTCTCAATTTCTCCAAGAGGGTCAGCCAAAGTTTTCGCTACCTCAACGCATTTTTTGCCTTTAATCCCTTTAATATGATATGTGATGTAACCATCTTCCGTGATTAATATCTCTATATCTTGTTTTTCTGCCATTTTGATTATACCCACTTACTTTTTCTCAACCAGGGATGGTTGTACTGTCGTGTTGAGTAAGTTTTGCACGGCGTATCATCAGATTTCATAACCTGCAAACGGATAATTGGTAACTGGTAACTGGTAATTGGTAACTGGTAATTGGTAACTGGTAATTGGTAACTGGTAACTGGTAATTGGTAACTGGTGATTGGTAATTGGTAACTGGTTAAATAGTTTCGTCATGATATCAGCCAAACGATATTTATACTTTAGAGAGGCATATTTTGTGATTTCCTGTTACTATCAACTCAGGTTATCGGTTATCGGTTATCGGTAAAGAGCAAGCAGTAGCCTGCTATCTCAAATTACCGATTACTGATTACCTGATTACCGATTACCGATTACTTTAAATAATCACAATTTATACCCCACTGGAGTATACCAGTTACCAATCACCAGTTACCAGAATCAAATTCCGTGCGTTATTTGTTCAACACGACACTACTTTATATCCACCTTCTGGCGATAAGTTTAAGAGTGTTTTTTTCAACCTTTTTTTCTTCAACTAATTGATAGCCTTGTTTTTTTAACTCCTGAATGACCACATTGTAGGCATAATGTTGTTTTATTTTGTTAATGTACATCTGTTGTTTTCTTAATTGTTCCGCGGTCAAGCCAGTAGAATCAGCAATAATTTTATAAGTGCCGTCATTTTGTTTCTGAAAACCAATCTGACGATTATTTTCGTCCTTGACAATGACCTCAACATTATGAATTTTGCCGTCAGTAGTCTGCATTTTTAGATTCTCCATCTGTTGATAAGTTAGTTGTAAATCCTTAATTGTTTCTATTAACTGGGCAACATTTCTAATAAAATAAACAATTATTCCTCCATGTGATGACATATTTATCTCTCCTTTATTGTAACTATTTACCGAGGTAAAGTGAGATAGTAAGTTCCAGGAACAAGGGAGTTTATTTTCTACCTTGCTCCTTGAACCCTGAACTCGACAATAGTTGCCTGTTGTTTCATTTCAGGTAACCGTTCACCGCAGAGACACAGAGACGCAGAGAAAAAAAATAAAATCTGTTCACCAGAGATAGAAATTTCCTTTTTTTGTGCATTTCGGATCTGTCGTTGTTTATTACCTTAAATCGGCAAGTGACCTTTTCTCTATACCTTTAACCACTTGATATATAAATACTTAACTCATTAAAAAATCTGCAATTTTTTTAACAAAAATACTTGACATTGGTCTCCTCTTATGCTATAC
>JBFLXS010000635.1 GCA_040755795.1 bacterium
ACGACACCAGGATTAATGTCTGAAGGGTGGAGCAAGAAAAAGTTTGAGCCATTTCTCCAATTCTCCCTTTTCCCCATTTCTCCTTGTTTACACTTCTAATGTATAGCCCTGAACGGTTACAAAAAATTAAATAAATTTTAGATATTAGTGGCTATAATTAGGGCTCAAAAATAAGCTAACCCTTTGATATTGTTAGAGTTAGCTTATTTTGGTGGATGGAAGATCGGTTTCAAAGATGGATATTTACATTCTGAAGGGAATGCGGATGCCCACATTAAATCTACGATTGTTGGGACTACACTGAATATTTTTATCGAGGATAGCCGACTTGTTTTAGGCATCTGGCAAGGGATATTTTTTTGTGAATTCGATGGCCCGCGAAGAAGAAAGGTATTTGTTAAGGTAATTGCACATCTGTTTTCCCAATAAATTTATCGATAGTTGAATAGAATTTTTTATCTATTTTTTTACCTTCACAGCCAACTTCATACGCACACTCAACACATTCTAATCTTCTGCCGCCGAGTTCTTCTAATTTGCCCGCCTCATCTAACTTCTCTAATTTCTTACAGGCATCATGATAGCCCTGCCGAAGTGCTTTTTTCAATTTTTCAGGGGTAAACTCAAATAGTCCTATATCTATATCCTTATCAGGCTGGATAACAATATTATTAATTAACTCTTTGTGTTGTTTAAAAGGAATGCTTTGCTCGATTACGGTTTGAATTTGCTGAATTATTTCTTTATCTTTAGCAGTTTTTTTAAGGATAAAATCTATTGCCTCAACCATCTTTTGCCATGTTTTGATAACATTATTTATTAATTCTGCCCGTTGAAAATCCTCCTCAGTCGTATTTTCTAAAAATATTTCGAGTGTTCGGGCAGCAATCAAAGGTAGATTACTAAATTGTAAATCTACCGGTGTGCGTTGAGGCGGTTTAATTAAAATAGTGAAAATATCTTTACAACCAGATTCGATAGCATTCATTAATGGGGTATTATTCCCTACCCCACCATCAATATATTGATAGCCCGAAATATCCTCCGGCTTAAAGGCAACCGGGATAGCCGAGGTAGCCATCATACAAGAAATAGCCATCTTTTCAAAATCCGTATCTCTGACCTCTTTAATCGAATCCTTTCTTTTAATGAAAAATTTTCCATCTTCAGTTTTAACAAAGGTTTCCTCATTACCAATCTGAAGATTTGTCCCGGTAAGAATTAGTTTATTCCCGGAACCCTTCAGGTTATTGATATTGACTACACTTTTAACTAAACTCCGCAAGGGGGTGGAGTCGCACAGGGAATTGATGTTAGAAACAATTTTAATCAACTTGCTTTTTGCCCAAAATAAGGAGATAATTGGAAAAAGGAATAAGATATCTCCAAAATTAAATTTTAATTTAATTTGGGGCGCAAATACCGACTTATTAGTAATTTTTTCCTGCCATAGTTTTATCAAATCATCAATCTGATTAGAGGCAATCAATGTTGCATTCAAGCCACCAACCGATGTACCGACAACAACATCGAACTTAATTTTGGCATCGATTAGTGCCTTGACCACACCGGCTTCATAAGCCCCTTTTCCCCCGCCACCACTTAAAACTAAACCTATTTTAGCCATTTCATTTTACCTCCTTTGGA
>JBFLXS010000636.1 GCA_040755795.1 bacterium
AGAGAAATTAGCCACAAATGGACACGAATTAACCTGTGACATTCGATAAATGTAGTGCGAACCTTTAGGTTCGCTTTCCTGCTTGCCAGAAGCGAGGCTAAAGCCTCACACTACAAATCTTTTTATTATGCGTGTTCATTCGTGGTTATATATTCCCTCTGTGTTCTCTGTGGCTCTGTGGCTATATCCTGAACGGTTACGAAGAAGGTAATTATGCCAAAAGAAGAAACGATTAAAGTAGAAGGTATAGTTTCAGAGGTATTACCTAATACTATGTTTCGAGTAGAACTCGAAAATGGACATAAAATATTGGCTTATATATCGGGTAAGATGCGAAAACATTTTATTCGAATCTTACCCGGTGATAAAGTCACGGTTGAATTATCACTTTATGATTTATCAAGAGGAAGAATCATCTATCGCGAAAAGTGATAAAGGAGATAAAAAATAATGAAAGTTAGAACTTCGGTTAAAAAAATTTGTGAAAAATGTAAGATAATTAAACGCAAAGGAATTATTCGCATCCTTTGCTCCAATCCTAAACATAAACAAAGACAAGGATGATTGGTAAATTGTAACTAATCCCTTTATTACCATTTAACCAGTTACCATGCAAAAAGGAGGAAGACATTGGCAAGAATTAGTGGAGTTGATTTACCAAGAGATAAACGGGTAGAGGTCGGATTAACCTATCTATATGGAATAGGATTAACTACTTCACAAAAAATTCTCAAGATGGCAAATATTAAGCCAGATACCAGAGTTAGAGATTTAGCCGAGGATGAAGTTGTCAGAATTAGAAATATTATTGAGCATAGTTTTAAAGTTGAAGGAGACCTTCGTCGAGAAGTATCTACAAATATAAAGAGATTAACAGAAATTGGGTGTTATCGAGGGATGAGGCATCGTCGTGGCTTACCAGTTCGAGGTCAACGCACACATACTAACGCCAGAACCAGAAGAGGGCCACGAAAAGTTGCGGGAATGATAAGGAAAAAATAAAGAAAAAGGGTAACCGTTCAGGATATAGCCACAGAGTCACAGAGAACACAGAGGGAATATATAACCATGAACACGAATAATAAAAAGATTTGTAGTGCGAGGCTTTAGCCTCGCTTCTGGCAAGCAGGAAAGTGAACCTAAAGGTTCGCACTACATTTATCGAATGTCACAGGTTAATTCGTGTCCATTTGTGGCTAATTTCTCTAATTCTCTGTGAACTCTGTGCCTCTGTGGCTGAACGGTTACCGAAAAAGGAGTTATAAAACATGCAAAAACCTAAAGGTGATAGTCAAACAAAAGGAAGACGAAAAAAGGAAAAAAAGGTAGTCCGAACAGGTATTGTTCATATTCAATCTACATTTAATAATACGATTGTGACCATTACTGACCCAAAAGGTAATGTTCTTAGCTGGGCAAGTTGTGGAAGTGTTGGTTTTAAAGGAACAAAGAAAGGCACTCCTTTTGCTTCCCAGGTAGCCGCAGACACCGCCGCTAAAAAGGTAATGGATTATGGAATGAGTGAAGTCTCAGTTTTTGTTAGAGGACCAGGTTCAGGTAGAGAATCAGCTATCCGCGCCTTGCAAGCCGCTGGATTAGATATTAAAGCAATTAAAGATGTTACCCCTATCCCCCATAACGG
>JBFLXS010000637.1 GCA_040755795.1 bacterium
AATTAAAAACTCAAAATGCCTAAAACAAAAATAAGGTGTAGAGTTATAGAGATAAGTCGTAGAGTCTTTTCTTAAGTAAAAAAATAAAAAAAAGCTTGACACTTTACATAACAGACACAGAGACGCAAAGAAAAAATTAAAATCTATTCACCAGAGCCAGAGATTTCCTTTTTTTGTGCATTTCGGGTCTTTCCTTGTTTATTAATCTTTTAATACGGACTTTTGACTAACTGTTTTTAAGCCTTTTTAAACACCGAAAAACGCGAAAAACACGAAAAAAAAAATATTTTCCTCTCTGCTTCTCTGCGTCTCTGCGGTAAAGGATTACCTAAACGGTTACCTTTTTCCTGATTCCTAAGATACTCAAAAAGAATGATGAGAATATGGTTTGAATACCAATGACTATAAAAGTTAAGGCAACCAGTCCAGTTCTGACCTCGCTTAATGGACCAAAGTTACCGACTATCCATCGAATTAAGATATAAACATTTATCCCTAATCCAGATAATGTAAGTAAGCCACCAATAACTAACCCTCTTTCTAAATTGAAATGCTGTGAAAACCATTCGATAAATCTATCGCTTTCTTCAAAATGTTCAGTTAGAGAGTAGCTTTTAGCATACAATCCAAGATTAACAATTTGAAAGCCCAGAATAGCCAACAGGCTACCTAACACCATATAATGAATATCAAAATGTAGATTTCCTATGATGAGCGGTCCCGGGAGTAAGACAAGTAAAAAGACTAATCCAATAAAGAATAGGATTATACCTGGTATTAAAAATAAATAGGTAGGGGAATACAACAGCATAAACCTGAGATGTCGCCAGCCATCTTTAAATGAGGCAAGTTTTGATTCACCTTCTCGTGGATGATAGGTGATGGGTAGTTCTTTAATTTTAAGTTTAAGTTTCAATGCCTTAATGACCATTTCAGAGGCAAATTCCATACCGATAGTTTTAAGGTTCATTTTTTTATATGCCTCTTTAGTTACCGCTCGCATACCACAATGAGCATCCGATATTTTGCCATGAAAAAATAGGTTTAAAATCCCTGTAAGTATTGGATTACCGATATATCGATGTAACCAGGGCATAGCACCGGTTAAGATTTTACCTTTAAATCGACTACCAATACAAAACTCATATCCTTCTATGAGCGGGATTAAAAATTTACCTATTTCTTGTAAATTATAGGTATTATCGGCGTCAGCCATAATGATATATTTTCCATTAGCCTCTTCCAAACCCGTCAGATAGGCACTACCATAACCTTTTATAGGTTGATATACTACCTTAGCACCAAGTGATTTAGCGATATTATCTGAATTATCCGTAGAGCCGTTATCAACGACAATCACCTCTCCTTCTACACCTTCATCTTTAAAGGATTTTAGTGCCTTTTTAATACAAATTCCGATAGTATCTTTCTCATTCAAGCAGGGCATAATTACAGATACATCCATTGTTCACTCCTTATCAGCATATAACCTGTAAATTGTAAGCCGTGTAACCGTTCAGGCTATATATCAAAAGTGTCCGAAAGGGGATAAGGAGATAAGGGCGATATGGAGATAAGATAATAGAAATAGATTGAAATTTATAGAAATAGGTAGAAATTGATTGTGGAAAACA
>JBFLXS010000638.1 GCA_040755795.1 bacterium
TCCTGCTTGCCAGAAGCGAGGCTAAAGCCTCGCACTACAAATCTTTTTATTATTCGTGTTCATTCGTGGTTATATATTCCCTCTGTGTTCTCTGTGACTCTGTGGCTATATCCCTGAACGGTTACCGAAATTCTTCATTTGTGCTATTCGTCAATTCGTGCAATTCGTGTTCTTCCCCTAAATGATTGACGCATTACCACAGGTCGCATTTTTTTCTTGCCTTTTTTTTAAAAATATGGTATGATAATAGTTGATTAAATAAATGATGAAAAGGCTTATCTTCATAAGTATATTTCTTTTTATCAGTTCTTTTGTCTGGGCAAAAAATAATACCGGTGCGACATTCTTGAAAATTAATGGTGGAGCAAGACCAGCGGGGATGGGTGATGTCTTTTGTGCCGTTGCCAATGATGTTAATGCGTTATATTTTAACCCCGCAGGATTAGCTCAGATTAAAGGAGAAGAGTGTTTATTAACCTATACTCAATGGTTTGAAGATGTTAAATATAACTACCTTGCCTTTGCCCAAAATATTAGTCGTGTTCGAACCATAGGTGGCAATGTTACCTACCTCCGCATAAATGACCTCATTGGTAGAGATGATGACGGAGACCTGACAGGTAATTTTGATGCTTATGACTTAGCCTTAGGATTAGCTTATGCTGAAAGGTTATCTAAACATTCATTAGTTGGGTTACATTTAAAATCTATCTATCAATTAAATGAAAATACCTCTGGAAGTAGCATAGCGATTGACTTCGGCTGGTTATACAAAAACATCATTAAAGATTTAGATTTAGGACTATCCATCCAAAATATTGGAACAAAGATAAAATTTATTAAAAAAAAAGAAGAATTACCTTTAAATATCAAAGTAGGTCTTGCTTACAAATTACCTCGTATCTTGATTATAGCCGTAGATGGGAATATACCTGAAGATGGTAAAGTATCTGTTAATGCTGGAACAGAAATTACTCTCCTCCATTTTCTATCTCTGCGCACTGGTTATAAATCCCAGACTGATTTAGATTCAAAGAGTCATTGGAGTTATGGAGTAGGATTAAAAATAAGTGATTATCAGATTAATTATGCCTTTGTTCCGTATGGAATATTAGGGGATACACATAGAGTGTCTTTATTACTTAAGTTTCTTTAACTTGATGTTCAAGTTTTTTAAAGGTATAAAGATTTAACCGCAAAGAGCACAAAGGAAGATTTCGCAAAGGACGCAAAGGAAGGAAAATAAGGTGGTGAACAACCTATTGCTTTGTTAAGTTTGCTTTGCTATGTTTAGAAAGTTATCGGTTATCAGGTTATCGGTGAAGAGAAAACAATGACCTGTTATCTCCGATTACTGATTACCGATTACCTAAGTAACATGCAACTTCAATCTTAACAGAGCACTATAATCTTTGCGTTCTTTGCGGTTAATTTCTTTGCGTTCTTTGCGGTTAAAAAAAGGATAAACCACTTAATCTTAAAAAAACTTGAATATCGAGTTTAAGGGTAAGCGTTCAGGTGGTGTAACAAAAGGAGATGTGGAGATTAAGGAGATAGGGAGATATTATTAAAAAAATTGAAATTAATAGAAACTAATAGAAATTTATGGAAATTTGTTGTTTTCCACAA
>JBFLXS010000639.1 GCA_040755795.1 bacterium
CTATGGTTAAATCTTCAATAATGCTTCCATCTTTGAATTTAACCACTGAGTTTATAAAGTTTATAAGTATATCTTTTGATTGTTTGCTTCCAAATACCTTTTTAAAGGCAAAGTCTGTTTTTACATCTAAAAACTGCATATTTTTATTCCTCCTTGAATTCGTGTTTCGTAATTTGTAACCGTTACAGTTACAAAAAAAGATATTTTTCTCTCTGTTTCTCTGCGTCTCTGCGGTAAAGGATTACCTGAACAGTTACCGATTATTTTAATATTTTCATTGCTTGAGCAATAGAGTAATTTTCGTGCACCATTTTACTAATAGCCTGGACGATTTTAACCGGGTCTCTATGTTGGAAAGCATTTCTGCCGATTGATACACCTGCAGAGCCGCCTTTTATTGCACCATCAACCATTTCAAATAATTGAGCCTCTGTTTCTACCTTTTCCCCTCCAGCAATAACCACTGGCACTGGGCAACCGGCTACCACCTCTGCAAAGGTTTGTGGGTTTCCAGTATAATTAACTTTAACCATATCAGCACCTAATTCAGCTCCAACTCTGGCGGTATGTTTAACATATTTAACATCAAATTCATTTTCAATCTTTTTACCGCGTGTATACATCATCGCAATTAATGGCATACCAAATTCCTGACTTTCCTCCCCTACCCTGCCTAAAATAGTCAACATTTCTCTTTCGTTAGCCGCACCTAAATTTACATGGACAGAAACCGCATCAGCACCTAATTGAATTGCCTCTTTGACACTACACACCTGCACCTTATCACTTGAATCAGGACCTAAAACCGTACTGGCAGAAAGGTGAATAATCAAGCCAATATCTTTGCCTCCACCACGGTAGCCTGCATTTACCATACCTTTATGCAAAATGACGGCATTAGCACCACCTTCCACTATCTTACCAACAGCCTCACGCATATTCTCTAATCCTGGTATGGGTCCCATCGTTACGCCATGGTCCATAGGGATAATGACCGTACGTTTAGAGTCACGATTAATTATTCGTTCTAATCTGATATTTTTTCCAATCATTACTGAAACCTCCTTGAAAATTGGTAACTGGTAACTGGTAATTGGTAATTGGTAACTGGTAATTGGTAACTAATTACCAATTCTGGAGGCGGGGGGAGGATTTAAACCTCCGTGCGCCGCCCTGCAAGCGGCTGCATAGTCACTCTGCCACCCCGCCATGAAATTAACCTATCTCTTTTTGTCTTGAATTTTAAACATAATCAGGGAAGCAATACCCGCTAGTATTGGTATTCCAAGAAGAATAAGAAGATTCCCTACCTGCTCCATATTCTCCATATTATTCACCTCTCTATATCTTTTGGGATTACATAATACGCTAACACGCCAAGTATTACACAGCATATTGCCATGACTAAACTTGAGAGAAATGCAAATTTTCCCGATAAGATACTACTTATCACACCGGCGGTAAGTGTATATTTGGCAGCATCCCCAACAAAAATATTTCGTAAGCGTTCAGGTGGTGTAAGAAAAGGAGATATGGAGATAAAGGAGATAAGGGGATATTATTAAAAAAATTGAAATTAGTAGAAACTAATAGAAATTTATGGAAATTTGTTGTTTCCCACAATCA
>JBFLXS010000640.1 GCA_040755795.1 bacterium
TTTCGCAGACTCCAGGATTGATGTCCGAAGGGTGGAGCAAGAAAAAGTTTGAGCCATTTCTCCAATTCTCCCTTTTCCCCATTTCTCCTTGTTTACACTTCTAATGTATAGCCCTGAACGGTTACAAGGTTGATTGAAGGATGAAAGGAAAAAATATGCAGTCTCAAGATAAAGATTTTGCTTTATATACCCTGAATTACGCCACAAAATTGATTTACTCAGCTACGGATTTAAAAGGGCTGATAGAGGTGGCAATTGATATGTTTTTAGAACTGGCAGAAGCCAATAGCGGTTCTATAATATTACTTGACTCTCAGGATTCCAGTCTAAAAATAGCCGTGGTAAAACGCCACTATTCAACCATTTGTAATTACCCGGAGAAAAGATTAGAGCCTGCTCCCAAATTAATTTTAGAGGTAATTAATGAAACTAAACCTTATTTCACCAATAATCCTTCTCAATTTCAAAACATAGGCGATGATTCAGGAAAAGATGCAAACTCTTTACTCTGTATTCCATTACTTGGTCAGGAAAAGGCGATAGGAGTTGTTTGCCTTTATTCCCAATGCAATGAATACGACCAGGATACGATTAATCTTATTTCTACATTAGCCACACAGGTTGGTGTCAATATAGAGAATGTTCGATTATATAAAGAGTTGGAGGAATGGGCAAAAGTGCTTGAACTCCGCGTCACAGAACGAACTAAAGAACTGGCAGAGGCAAACGAAGAATTAAGAAAAATAGACCAGGCTAAATCAGATTTCCTCTCTACCGCGGCACACGAATTGAAGACACCTATGACCTCAATCAAGGCTATTGCTCTGACATTGGTTAATAACCCTGATGAGGATATTGCTATCAGAACAGAATTTTTATCCCTTATTTCTTCAGAGGTTGACAGGTTGACCAGATTAATCAATGATATTCTGAATTTATCTAAAATAGAGGCGGGTATGCTGGAATGGGATATGAAGGAAATATCCCTGGGAGATGTAATTAATCAGTCTATTACCAATATCAATCCAGTAGCCTGCCAGAAGAAGATAAAAATTCAAATGAATATACCAGAGAAATTACCAAATATCACTGGTGATTATGAGAGATTGATGCAGGTCGTGATTAATCTGCTTAGCAATGCCATTAAATTTACGCCAGAGGGAGGTGAGATAGAAGTAAGGAT
Source organism: bacterium (assembly GCA_040755795.1). Classification (NCBI taxonomy): domain Bacteria; species bacterium. The sequence continues at coordinate 1,184 of JBFLXS010000640.1, forward strand.
AAAAGATAGACACCAACCCGAAGAGATATTGCAAGTAAGTGTAACTGATAGCGGCGTAGGTATCGCCAGGGAGGATTTAGAGAAGGTATTTGATAAATTTAAACAGGTAGGTGGTAAAAAAACACAGGGCACAGGACTGGGACTGACTATCTGTAAGCAGATTATAGAACATCATGGCGGAAAGATATGGGTGGAAAGTCAATTGGGGATGGGTGCGACATTCCATTTTACTATCCCGGTCAGGAATAATCCATAGATTTCACAGATGGTAACCGTTCAGGGATATAGCCACAGAGTTACAGAGAACACAGAGAGAATATAGCAGTTATTAGTCAAAATTTTACTCAGAGTGGATAAGGGAAAAATCCCAAATCCCAAGCACCAAATTTCAAGTAATAAATACCAAACTATGGGGGGTAATGTTTTGAATTTTGGTCATTC
>JBFLXS010000641.1 GCA_040755795.1 bacterium
CTGGTATTAATGAAACAGGACAAAGTACTACGACATGTATTGGTGTAAACAATGTAGTCGCAGAGTGGTGGAGAGGGATACTTAGGGATGCAGGTATTGCTATTGAAGGAGGCATTGCAGCAGTTGGATTTCTCCCAGGTGGCCAAGTAATTGAAACTGTTTATGACATCTTCAGTGCTGCCAGTGGATATAGTTTTGGAGGAGAACTTACTCCTACTCAAAGGGCATTAGTTGCGGGAGCGATATTTGTCCCTGGAGTTTCAGGCGTATTAGTTAAAAATGCTGGGAAGGTAGTTGAAGAAGCCTTAAGGATAGGTGGAAAACATTCAGGATTATTAGAGAACTATGCAAAACGCACTCCAGAGGAGATTCAGAAGGCACTTAAAAGTTATGAGAAACAGGTTGCTCTCCATAAAGAAAAGATTGCAAATCCAGATAAGTTTGCTGAAGATTGGAATAAAATGGATACCCGTGCTCAAGAGGGTCTTCTACGATATTGGCAAAAGGATTTGCAACGAAATCAAGAACTTGCTGAGATTATGCGATATCTCTTGCAAACAAAAGGAGTAAAATGATGTCTAATAAAGAAGAAAGTACATATCAGAACCTTCTAAGAGATTATGTTTATTTTCTGCTTGAAGATGCTCATGAAGCGAAGGCAAAGCGTGATAAGGCTCGAGGTACCCCTGATGAATCTTTCTATACTGGATCTCTTCTTGGTTTTCACCGTAGTATTTCTCTTCTTCAACAGTATGTAGAATCTTTTGGCATACCACTAGAAGAGATTGGTTTAGACAAGATAGTGCCTGACAAAGATTTCGTATAAAAATTCAGGTGGACTTTGTGGGGTCAAGCCAGGAATGTAGACCAAATTTACTTTCTACATTCACGGTTTGGCCCTACTTATTTCCTCACCATGCACTTTGCAAAGCGTATGCTAAAGACTTTGCTAGAAGCGGATTGAATATTGAAGAGTGGACAGTGCCAATTGCCAAATGGTTTCATAACTTAAAACCCTATGGTTTACATACAGGACAAAACCACTGGAATAAACAATGGGACGAATTTTTTGAGAAAGGTGATGTTGACTCTCCTCAGATATTAGACCAGTTAAAAAATATGGATAAACAACTGTTAGAGCAGTTAGACAAGATAAAGAAACAGCCTGATCTTCAACAATGGCAATTAAACCAGATAGAAAATATGCAAACAGAGATATTAAAACAGATAGAAAAGATAAATAAAGAACTTAATCTTCAATAAAGACTAAGGAGGGATTTCTATGTTTTATAGGCTATATCATGAGGAGAACTATTTAGGGGCTGACTGGGCAGATGGGATGGATTTAGAACAGATAATCTGTCCAAAAGATAAACATCACATGAGGGGAGGGAAAAGGATAGGAGATTTAATGATAGAATTGCCATCTCCTAATATTAGAGATTTTATATGGATAGTGTTTGGTGGCGAGTGTTTAATTACGGATAAGGTAGCGGGGTTATTCAAAGAGGCAGGGTTTACAGGGTATGAGTTAAAGCCAGTCACTGTAAAGAAAGTAAAAAGGATGGGGAAAGAACCAAAACCAATCCCTCAATTATGGGAGATGGTAATTACAGGCTGGG
>JBFLXS010000642.1 GCA_040755795.1 bacterium
CCTAAATTAGCCAGTGGTATTTTTGCCTCAAGATTATAGCCTGTTTTTGTCTTTATGCTGGCTATTTTTATACCTCTAAGCATATCTTGCTTTTGTTGGTTTGATAATTTTGGTAGCCAAACTAATACTTCTGGGACTATTTTCTCAAAATCTCCAGGAGATAGACCAAATTGATATATTCCTTTTGGTGTTTCAAACCAAAACTCAAGATGGTCGCCTTTGAGAATATTATCTCCTGTAAATGGCTGGACAAAATTATCATCTTTTACCGCAATGGCTAAATATAGGTTTTTATCATCTCCTTGCACCATAGCCAGAGCAGATAAATCCTCTTCTCCTTGCCAATTAGATGGTTTATAGATAACATCTTCCTTTTTATTCATAGATATTTTCTTAACATCTCCCCATCCCTTTTCACTTAAAATGCTATCAATAACCATATTTCCCTTCACTTTTGTTACCTCAAAAACCTCTCCATCCCTCCTTTTTCCCATCTTCCCGATTATTCCTTTCTTAGGTGCAGATTGAAGTTCTGGTGGTAGAGTTAAGATATAAATCCCTGCCGCCGATTTTGGCCTTTCATAAGGTCCTGTAATATCCTTCACACCCACAAAGATAATCTCCTTACCATTTGGTGACCAGTCAGGACAGTTACCTCCTAACTCATTGGGTAAGATTAATTCAGTTGGATCACTACCATCAACATTGATAATTACTATTGAATTATTCCAATCGCCGTAATGCTTTCCCACTTTAGTATAGGCAATCTTAGAGCCATCTGGTGACCAGGAAGGAGCGTAATCGCTGTCTGCCTTTCCATCTGTAGTGACTTGAACTGGATTTGTACCATCAAAATTAATAATCCAAAGATTATGTTTGTTAATTAAAGCAATTTTTTTACCATCTGGAGACCAGTCTCCTCTAGCTCCTCCTATAGCACTTGGAATTTTTATTACACTCCAATCCTCTACATTAATAAGACAAATATGATCATGAGCAAGATATACCAATATTTTTTTCCCATCAGGAGACCACTTAGGAGACAACCACAGAAACTCTTCTTTAAAAGTAGTCAATTGTCTCTTATTTGACCCATCTACATCCATCTTCCAAATTTGAGGGGTGAAATCCTTATCTTTTTTTAAACTAAACACAATTTGTGTCCCATCTGGTGAGAAATCTGGCTCTCGTGCATCTCCATCTGCAGGTGTATCTATCTCATAGGGGTAAGTTAGGCAGGTTTCACTCCCTGTAATTAAATCTTCAAAAATTATCACTCCATAAAGATAATTTTCGAGTAGAGTATAAAGTATCTTTGTTCCATCAGGGGAATAGGTAACATAATTAGGACTTGAAAATTCACACTGGATTGGTAGAACTTCCTTAATATCTTTTGCTGGAATTATTACCTTTTTAGGGGTAAATGCATAAGTATAACTACTCACACTGATAATCACTAAACTTAACAAACTTCCTGTTATTTTGTTAACCATTTTTATCATCCTCCTTAAACTCCTGAATTATGGATATTACTTATGGGTCTAATATCCCTAACCACTCAGTTACATGATTATAATAAGCTTGAGGTATTTCAAGTTCTTCAAATAGATCAAAAAGTGCC
>JBFLXS010000643.1 GCA_040755795.1 bacterium
GACGCAAAGGAAAAATAAATGTAAAATGTAAAATAGGAAATGAAAAATGGGAAATTTTAGTACTTCGCAAGACTCATTACCTTTCAGTTATACATTTTCATTTTACATTTAACCGCACAGGTGGAAAAATTTTACCTATTACTTAAAATTTGGGAAGTTAGAGATTAACACTAACTATCTCTTTTTGTTATTCAGGTGCATTCGTGTTGATCCCGTTAGATAGTAAAACATTACGGGGTTCATTCAAGATTATATATTCTCTCTGTGTTCTCTGTGACTCTGTGGCTATATCCCTGAACGGTTACCATTACTCAAAAGGAGGGAATATTAATGATTAAAGTAATTGTCAGCGGTGTCTGTGGTAGGATGGGAAGTATGATTGCGAAGTTAGTATTTGAGCAAAAAGATATGGAATTGATTGCTGGAATTGAGCATTTAGGACATGAGGCGATTGGTTGTGATATTGGTGAAAGAATTGGAGATAAAAGAATAACCGTGCCTATTGTCGATAGTTTAGAAAAAATCATTAAATCAGGCGATGTTTTGATTGAATTTACTAATCCTAAAACAACGATTGAGCATCTTGAAATAGCCGCGGCAAATAATCTGGCAATGGTCATTGGGACAACAGGATTAGATAAGGCTCAAACAGATTGCATAAATGACCTATCATTTTCTATCCCGATTGTTTTTGCCCCAAATATGAGTATTGGAGTTAATCTTCTATTTAAGTTAGTTGGTGAGGTTGCAAAGGTATTAGGTAATGATTACGAAGTAGAGATACTTGAAGCACATCATCACCATAAAAAAGATGCCCCATCTGGCACGGCAATAATGTTAGGCAAGATAATTGCCGATAGTCTAAATAGGGATTTTAATCAAGTTGCAGTTTATAGCCGACAGGGACAGGTAGGAGAGCGAAAACCTGATGAAATTGGTATATTTGCTCTTAGGTCTGGGGATATTGTTGGAGAACATACAGTCATTTTTGGTAGTGAAGGTGAACGATTGGAACTTATTCACCGTGCCCATTCACGGCTAACATTTGCTCATGGAGCAATTAAAGCCGCAAGATTTGTTGCAAAAAAAACACCAGGTTTGTATGATATGCAAGATGTGTTGAATTTATAAGATTTTCGGTAACCGTTCACCGCAGAGACGCAGAGACCCAGAGAAAAAAATTAACTAACTATTCAGCCACTGATTAACGCGGATTAGCACGGATAAATAAGAGAGGACAGAAGGCGAAAGTATAAGGACAGGGCTTGTCCCTGTCCGTTCCGTAGGCTGACAACCACAAGGGGTGTCCCTACAACCTTAATTGCAGGCATGTTCGCTGTAGCGGGATTTTCCGTGTTTCATCCGTTGTCGTGTTGAACAAATAACGCACGGAATTTGATTCTGGTAACTGGTGATTGGTAATTGGTAACTGGTGATTGGTAACTGGTAATTGGTGATTGGTAATTGGTAACGGGTAATTAAATACCGTTCGACTGAGGTAATCGGTCAGTTATTGGTGGGAGAAAGGCATAAAGATTAAATTTCTCGCTAAGGCGCAAAGAACACAAAGGAATAAATTATAATCTTTGCGAACTTTCGTCTTTGCGAGAGAAAATTTCG
>JBFLXS010000644.1 GCA_040755795.1 bacterium
GAAGATTTCGCAAAGGACGCAAAGGAAGGAAAATAAGGTGGTGAACAACCTATTGCTTTGTTAAGTTTGCTTTGCTATGTTTAGAAAGTTATCGGTTATCAGGTTATCGGTGAAGAGAAAACAATGGTCTGTTATCTCCGATTACTGATTACCGATTACCTAAGTAACATGCAACTTCAATCTTAACAGAGCACTATAATCTTTGCGTTCTTTGCGGTTAATTTCTTTGGGTTCTTTGCGGTTAAAAAAGGATAAACCACTTAATCTTAAAAAAACTTGAATATCGAGTATTAATTTCAATTTTTTTAATAATATCTCCCTATCTCCTTAATCTCCACATCTCCTTTTGTTACACCACCTGAACGCTTACTACAGGTCGAAAATATTTAAAATTTGATTGACAGAAATCAGAAACTGTGATAGAATAAAATTGTAAAGTTAATGAAATAGGAGGAATGATAAAGATGATTAAGAAAATGATAGGTGGAGTAATATGTTTCCTTATTCTTACCCCTCAAGTTTATTCCGAGGAGGTTTATAAGATAGGGATTGAAGAACGGCTCATTCGATTAGAAGAAGGACAGAAGGCATTGAATCAGAGATTGGATGATATGAATCAGAGATTTGATGATATGAATCAGAAATTTAATCAGAGATTGGATGATATGAATCAGAAATTTAATCAGAGATTTGATGATATGAATCAGAGATTGAACGATATGATGGGGATAATGCTTAGCGGTTTTGGGGTTTTGTTGGCTGGGATGTTTAGCCTGACTGGTTTTGTCATCTGGGACCGCAGAACGGCTATTGTCCCTGTGGCTAAGAAAACTCGAAAATTAGAAGAGGAAGAAGAGTTGATAGTAAAAGCTCTTTTAGAGTATGCAAATGTTGAACCAAAGATGCAAAAAGTACTCACCAGATTAGGGCTTTATAAAAAGGAATTGCTTATCTCAACCTGAACTTAGGTAAATAAACGGTGTAACTATTCACCGCAGAGACGCAGAGGAACAGAGAAAAAAGGATTTAAATTAGATTGTGGATACCGGATAGATCTTTTAGTTGAAGAAAAAGTTATCGTAGAATTAAAAGCAGTCGAGCAACTACTTCCGATTCACGAAGCTCAACTTTTAACCTATCTAAAAATGATGAATAAAAGGATAGATTTATTGATCAATTTTAATGTTTCTGTTCTAATAGATGGAATTAAGCGTATAGCCAATAGATTTTAATTTTTTCTCTGTGTCTGTGCGTCTCTGCGGTGAATAGTTACTAAACGGTAAATATTGTTCCATAACCAGCGGTTTTACTTTCCACCATTATCCTGCCGTGGTAATCGTTCAGGATCAGATGGTGTCTGAAAATAACTCTAATAGTGAAATCTATGCAGATTTGGTGTCCAAAAGGGGATAAGGAGATAAAGGGAGATATGGAGATTATTCATTGTCCTTTCCAAAATTTTAGAATGAATTTATGTAACTATTCACCACGAAGGGCACGGAGAGCACGAAGTGAAATTTGATGAATTATCGAATAGAGTCATTGGATGCGCTATAGCGGTGCATCGAACTCTTGGGCCAGGTTTGCTTGACACCGTGAA
>JBFLXS010000645.1 GCA_040755795.1 bacterium
GGATTTGTAATAATTGTATTACCTGATGGCATATTGTCAAACCCTCAGTATAAGTATATAAGAACGTTTATACTTCAAGAAACAGAGGTCAGATATATTATAAGTTTGCCACGAAACATTTTTGAAGCTACCTCTGCCAAAACAAGTGTTCTCATTTTGCAAAAAGAGAGAAAGGCTGTATTGGATTATCAGTCCAATCTTAACCACCTTGAAAAGTCGGGCAACATTGACAATACAATTAAAGTAAGGGCTACAAATCTAATTAACAGGATGGACTACTCTTACTATCATAATCTGAAGAAAATCGGCATTAAAGAATTGATGAAAAAAGGAATAAAATTTAGACTCCTAAAAGATTTTTTGATTTATTGCAAAACTGGAAAGACTCTTTATGGGGAAGAGAGAAAATTCTCCAAAAAGGGATTAAGATTTCTTCACGCAACGAATATTACGGATATTGGGATTAATTATAAAAGGGATGAGAAATTCATAGACCCCTTAAGCAGAATGAATTTCCCGGGTGCCTATGCTAATGTTGATGACATAGTTTTTGTAAGAGTAGGAGTTGGATGCGCAGGTAGGGTCGCAATTGTGAATAGCAAAGAGGATGAAGGAGTAGCAACAGATTATCTCCACATATTTAGAGTGAATGGAATAGACCCCCACTTCCTGACAATATATCTAAAAACGAAATACGGAAAACAGTCCATTGAACTTCTAAAACATGGGGTCGGAACGGTGAGTATAAATAAATCTGACATATCTTCCATTCCAATTCCTGTTGTTTCTCATAATATACAAGAAGGTATAAAGATGAGATACAAAGATATCTTGCAACAGTGGAGCTATTCTATAGATACTACCGATGACCAAGAGAATAAAGTGAGAAACTTAATAAGGGATTTAGAAAAAATTTTAGAGGACTACGGTTGTGAAGGATGAAATAAAAAGCCAACTAAACCAATTCTGTATGGAATGCAAAAATTGTTTAAACACTGCAAAAATTACTACAACTGCTGGAAAATACGATCTTGAACTTTCATCAAGGACCTTGTCAGATGTTATAGAGAAGCATGTGATAAGTTATGCCATTGATTTCTTCGGTGACAATAATGTGAAATATGGTAACTGGAGTGGATACGATGTAATTATTATCGATTTAGAAGAAGCAACAGTTTATGTGAATATTAAGACAAATTTATTCAATGCAGCTATGGATGGAACATGGTTGTGCAGCGCTTCTGTAATCGAGAGACTCAAAAAGGAAGGTATATTAGAATATCTTTATTGCACTAAATTCGAATATATTAAGGAACGTAATATTCTAAAGTTTCTCTCGGGCAGAGTAGCGGGTCCAATTTCAGATATCCCATTGATATACTATACAAAGGGAGACAAAACAGAATACAGAATACGAACAGAGTTTAATGGGACGCATTGTCATATATTGAACAAATATTATGACTGAAAGGAGAAGCCATTATGGGTAATACGAATGGTTCTATTGAAAAGGCTTTGGCAAAGATAAAAGAGTTAGATGCAGAACATTTTTATTTTGTGGACGCAAGGCTAAAATGTCCTCATTGCAG
>JBFLXS010000646.1 GCA_040755795.1 bacterium
ATGTAGAAACCGATTTGATTATTGTTTTCATGTAAATATGTAGGATTAAAAGATGTAGAAACTCACTTTTTAATGTTCTTGTTTACATGTAATATTGTTAGATTAAAGAACTCACATAATCCTTTATTATTATTATTATTATTATTATTATTATTATTATTATTATGATTATTATTATTATTATTGTATGATAACTATTACTACTCCCTATTATTATTATTATTATTATTATTCATGCGGCACGTGTTCTTGAACCTTGTATGTCATCACTATTATTATTAAAGAAGATAAAATTTGGTTAGTTTAGTTTAATTACTTCATGTTCATATGTTTTTTCCTTGTTTTTATTGTATATTGTTTATCGTATGTTGTTTGTCATGATCACTATATTATTTTGTCTAATAAAGACCGGTATATGCAATCACGCTAAATTCAGATAATTATGGACAACCGGTTTTAGGTACCTTGAATTTGATTTTTAATACAAGTGATCACCTAGTAATTAGGGTTAGATTGATGTGTATAGTTTTAGGTTAATTCACCGACCTAGTAATTTTTTCTTTCTATTTTTAGAATGCGCCTTAGGGTTAAGAGTTAATATGGAAATATCGTTGTATTCGGAAATTATCATTGTCAAATATTGCACTATAAGGCGAGTAGAGACCGCTTACAGGCGGGCGGTTCAATGGCTCTCGGCCCGAACCGTAACCTGTCCCCGAATCCATGGCTCTGGTTCAAGACCTTAGCATTCTATGGAGGTTTGAACTCTCTTGGGGTTCAGACTCAATTGGGTGTCCGCGAACCCTAACAAGGCGCGGTGGCGACTCTTTCTATTCGACAACGCATTCACATGCGGGTCAATGTGCATTCAAACGCATATGACGTAGGCCCATAAAACACGCCTACAGTTTGGCGACTCTGCTGGGGACATTAGCCCTCCCTTAGTGGACAAGCTTGAAAACCTTGCGATATTTGACTTTAATAATTTCCGAATTGTGCATAGCGACCCTTCGCATAGGGGTTCGCACCTTAGGTTCACCGGTCTCATATGGGTATGTTCTATACTCGAGATCCTTTTCGGGGGGTTGCGTTCTAGTTTGCTTTTGGTTCTTGACCTCTAGCAGCTTTAACGAGCCTATCCCACCCATGGTACGTGATCCCTACTCTCGGTTTGGATCACACAACGAGGACCCTGAATCGTACATCACTCACAGCGATAGTGATGAACATCGGTTCTAGCCCTCGTTTTCACCCATTACCATGGTACCCATTGTGACTTAACCAAAGCCAACCATTAGATCGCCTAGAACCAGCCTTTAGGGATTAATAAATGGTTCATCTCATCTTGCATTGTGTGCTATATTCCTATGTGTGCATATTCTTTGTGAACTAACGACGGTCCTAGCCTTGTACATCGAGTCAAGCACTTTAAACCTCACTACACACACTAGGTCATGGTCATCTTAGATAGATCTAGGGGGTCATGCTGCCAAAAATTCTTGTAAAAGGTCACCTTTCCATAAAAAAAAAAAAAAAAAAGAGAAAAAAAAAAGAGAGAAAAATCAAAAAAAAAAAAAAGAAAAT
>JBFLXS010000647.1 GCA_040755795.1 bacterium
AAGGAAGAAACAGACCTTATTCCTTTAAACTAATACTTTAACTCGCCTTTTCCTTCGCCTTAGCCTTTTCGGTGTTAAATTATGTTGATTTTGAGTAAAAACTTTTGCAAAAAAAACGAAGATTGAATTGACAACAGATTAGCACCCTGGAAATAAATAGCCGGGAGACTTTTCATGCGAGTTCTAAAATAAAAATATTTTTTCTTGACACATAAAAATATTTTTGTATCTGTTCAGGTTCAACGTTCTAAGGTTCCCGGTTCAGAGTTATTTACCAGTTTCGACTGAACTATGAATCGAGATTCAGATATTTCACCCAATTTGCGTGTGGCGCCGGTAAGCCAACCAGGAACTGTGAACCTTGAACCTAACAACCTGAGTGGTTACATATTTTTTTTATATTATGCGCATGCAATAGCCTTCAGATTGTAATGCTCCCCAAAATTTAGACAGGTAATTAAGTTAAGAAATGCTTATATTACCATAACAAAAATGGGAGTATCATATGATGAATAAGAGAAATCGTTACAGCGCCGAATTCAAAGCAAAGGTAGCCGTCGAAGCTCTCAAAGAGCAAAAGACACTAACTGAATTAGCCACTCAGTTTCAGATTCATTCAGTTCAAATTTCAACCTGGAAAAAGCAGTTGCTCGATGGCGCTGCATTCATATTTAAAAATTCACTCAATAATCATCACAAGAAACAACAACATTTAGAAGACCAATTGTACCAAGAGATTGGCCGATTAAAAATTGAATTAGATTGGTTAAAAAAAAAATTATGACCGATCCTCTTGCTGCCAGACGTCTGATGATCGAACCTCTTAACAGCCAGATCAGCATTGTAAAGCAATGTGATCTGTTGGGAGTAAGTCGCTCGGGATATTATTATAACCCTTGTCCTGAAAGTCCGGAGAATTTGCAGATCATGCGCCTCATGGACGAACAATACTTAAGGACACCTTTCTATGGTGTCAGACGAATGCATGCCTATATTGTATATCAGGGGTATTTGGTCAATATCAAGCGAATCAGACGACTGCTTGGCTTAATGGGGCTGGAAGCTATTTATCCCAAGCCCAAAATTATTAAGCCACAGCCAGGCCATAAGATTTATCCTTATTTACTGAAAGGATTATCAATTAATAATGTAAATCAAGTGTGGAGCAGCGATATCACATATATTCCCATGAGATCAGGCTTTTTATATTTAGTGGCGATAATTGACTGGTATAGTCGTTATGTTTTGTCCTGGAGGATCTCCAATAGTCTGGATTCAACTTTCTGTGTCGATGCGTTAGATGAAGCTTTAGAGTTAGGCTGCCCGGAAATCTTTAACACGGATCAAGGTACACAATTTACCAGTGAAAGTCATACCGATCGCTTAGCGTCAAAAAAGATAAAAATCAGTATGGACAGTAAAGGACGAGCTATTGACAATGTTTTTATTGAGCGTTTATGGAGAAGCCTAAAATATGAATATGTCTATCTCAACGCTCCAGAAACCGGCAAAGAACTCTATCACGGACTAAATGATTATTTTAATTTTTACAATAATGAACGCCCTCATCA
>JBFLXS010000648.1 GCA_040755795.1 bacterium
GAGGGTTTTATCTTGGGAAAAAATTATATTCAAAACGAGAGGATCTATATGACAGATAAACTGATAGATACGAACATTCTTGTATATGCTTACGATACCTCTGAAGGAATAAAACATGAGAAGTCAAAAAACCTTTTGAAACAGATATGGGAAGCAGGTGGAGGAATTGTCTGTGTGCAAAATCTGATGGAATTCTTTGTTGTTATCACCCAAATTGTCTTATTGTCTTTATCGTTTATCCCTTTTGCTTCTGCTGATGGGTTCATTCATATTTACTATGAAGACAGGTGGAATTTATTCAATGAAGACCAGCAACTCTGTGCAATTAACTATAAAGACGGATTCCAAAATATGATTTTAATAGTAGACCCAGGTCAAGAACTAACCGGAGAAAAAGCCGTTTGGATATTTCCTATTCCAGTAAAACCAAATAGAATTGCTATCAATATTGTGAAAGATTTCCCTCAATTTTTGGGTTATGATGTTCAAGATAAAGCTGATGAATCAATCTCTAATGTTTTTATGGCTATGCGAGCAACCCAAATTTATACCTTTCCAGTTTTATCTCTCACTATGCTTAAAATGGAAGGAGCAAGAAAGGGAGTGGAAGGTATGTTGGAGGAAGTTACCATTTATAAACATATTGAAAAAATGGGACTTACTACAGAATTGGTTTCTGCTGTTGATGGGTCTTCATTGACAAATTATGTAATTTCAAAAGGTTTAAACTTACCAGAATCTTCAAGGTCTATTTTAGATGAATATATAGGTCGAGAATATTCTTTTGTCATATCCTGGATTTCTAATATTGAAAAATTCAAACAGGAGCAAGGAACAGTAAAACAAGGCTATGGTGAAAAGTGGGAAATGTGGACAAGTAATTCAATTGGGGTTTTTATTACATTCCCAACTGATAAAATATACTATCCTCTAAAACCAACATCTGTTTACGGAAGTACAAGAGTTGCAGCAGTCATTTATGTTTTAGATTATGTCGAGCCTGAATTATACGATGGAGTTAAAACAAATGCCGAAGTAAATTATTTCTTTGAAAACCAATTAAGTGCTCCAGAAGGATTAAGAGATTTTTTTGCTGAATATGAAAAGAAGCCTTCCACTTACTATACAGGAAAGGCTCAAGAACAAGGTTTCACGGTGAAAGATGTAAAATATACAAGAATCAAAATAAATCCACCTTCAAAATATTTAACTCAAGATTTATGGATGAAAGTATCTGCCCCATTTAAAATAAAAGCAGCTGATTTTGCAAGCAGATATGGATTATTATACGGTTTAATATTTTTTATATTATGTTCTTGCTTAGCAAGTTTATTATCGGGTATGATTATTTTTAGAAACAAAACAATCTCAAAATTAAAATTTACATTATTTGGTCTATGGAATTTCCTGACATTAATTGGTTTTTCAATCGCCGCTTATATTACTAAAATTGACATTAAATCTACCCAATCACAAGAAATTCAAAAAAGTGATATTTCATTTGGAAAGATTATTACACGAAGCTTACTTATTGCACTTGTGATTACTGTCCTGTTTTTATTCCT
>JBFLXS010000649.1 GCA_040755795.1 bacterium
ATTTCGCAGACTCCAGGATTGATGTCCGAAGGGTGGAGCAAGAAAAAGTTTGAGCCATTTCTCCAATTCTCCTTTTTCCCCATTTCTCCTTGTTTACACTTCTAATGTATAGCCCTGAACGGTTACCACAATTTCAATTTCGACGCAGGTATTTTGACAGTACATAACGGCAAAGGGCAAAAAGATAGAACAGTTCCTTTGCCCCAAACAATTCTGCCAGAATTAAAGTCCCAACTCGAGAAGGTAAAGGAGTTGCACAAAAGTGACCTCAAGGAGCATTACGCTGGCACATTTATGCCTGGCTTGCTCGAAAAGAAGTATAAGGATTGTGGAAAGGAACTGATATGGCAGTGGTTTTTTCCAGCAAAGATATTGACCTTTGTTCCCGATTCAAAGGAATTCAGAAGATATCATCTTCATGAGACTCATGTGCAGAGAGCAATTAAACAGGCGGTCAGAAAGGTGAAGATTATGAAGCGGGTTTCAGCCCATACCTTCCGCCATAGCTTCGCAACCCATCTCTTGCAAGCCAATTACGATATTCGTACTATTCAGGAGTTGCTGGGACATAGTGATGTCCGAACGACCATGGTGTACACCCATACGATCAAGAGCCTGACCGTCAAAGAGACTAAAAGCCCACTCGATTTTTAAAAAGAATTCAGGAGATTATCTAATTTAATAAATTGAACTTTTGCGTTTTTTTAGGTGTAAGAAAGGGGAAAAAGAATTTCATGTATAACTAACTATATTTCTTATACTTAGAGAAAAATACTTCTTTTTCCTTTTCCCCCCTTTCCCGTTTCCCCTTATTTACACAAGAGATTGAAATATAAAGTGTTAGCAAAAAACGCAAAAGTTTAGTTAATAAAGAATGGTTGGACAAAAACAACAAATTTTGTATAATTACTAACTGGCTAATACTACTTTTCGGATGATATCCGGAAAAAAGGACAATTCATAACATACCTTCTGCACTAATATCTTCGTCAATCTCTGGCCAATGTACACTATATCCATCTCCAATAATTTCAAAACTTGAGCGTTGATTAGGAGTTGCCTCTGAGAGACGCCATGACCAGGCAAGTGGTACGCTAATAGTACGGCCATCAACAAGATAGGCAATAATTTCTTCTCCTGTGACACGAATATCTTTAATTCGTGGGTCTATTAAATTATCCACAGTGTTCATTCCATGCCTCCATAATTTTGTTTTGATGTAAACTATTCAGCCAGTGATTAGCACGGATAAATAAGAGAGGATAGAAGTCGGAAGTGTAAGGACAGGGTTTGTTCCTGTCCGTTCCGTAGCCGGACAACCACAAGAGTTGTCCCTACAACCCTAATTGCAGGCAAATACACTGTAGCGGGATTTTCCGTGTTTCATCCGTGTTCATCTGTGGCTATATATGGTTCGGTAGCTCACTACATATTTTGTAACCGTTCAGGGTGTAACGAAGGGGAAATGGAGAAATCAGGGAAAAGGGGAAAAAGTATTCTTATTTTAGTAAGAAAATCATATTATTTAGAATGTCATTGACAACTGATGAAACCTTCTG
>JBFLXS010000650.1 GCA_040755795.1 bacterium
AAACAGGAGGATGGAAGCCGGAAGTGGATGTTGAAATAGTAAGGACGGATTCGTCCCTTCAGCCTTCAACCTTGAGCCTTCGGCTCTTCGACGACGGCCTTCACGCTGATTACGACCCAAACGACGGATATTTCGCGAACAAGATAATGTTGGATAAGATGGAAGGTCAGTATGATGTGAAGGTTGCGGGAAAAGTCACCAGTGAAAACAAAACAATAAAAGTAGAATCAGTGAAGCGAATAGACATCAAAGGCAAACCTCCCGTTGTGGAAATAACAAAGATAGGCGGAGAGCCGAATAGCGGCGCCGTGAATATATATACTACACAGGTTGACTGGGTTCTTTCAAGCGGAGACCATGTAATTGAAATCACCGTAAAAGACGCAGCGGGCAATGAATCCGCGCCGGAGGTTCGGAAAAGACTTGAAAAAATAACATTGACATAAAGAAAGCGTGGTATAATAAAACAGTTTTTAAAATATTGTTGATTTTATGGTTAAATAAAAAAGGTGAAATATGGAGATGTTATATAGATGTGATATTTGTAAAAATATAATTGAAGAGAGGGATGATAAAGTGTTTGCGAGTTACGAGGGAGTTCCACTACATGTTTTTTGTTCTAAGTGCGGTAAACCAGTAATTAAATTTCTTAAAAGAAATAAATTTGATAGAAAAAAATAGTTTGGAGGAAAGATGGCGGAAAAAGAGAGAAAAATAAGTAAAAAAACCAGAGCAGAAATATTGTTAGAAGATTTAGCGCCAAAGATTGATTTGATTTTGGAAGGTCGTGAAGTTACTGACAATAAAATCGACCGGCTGGAGAAAAAAGTTGATGCGAATAAAGCGGAACTGGAGAAAATGATAGTTGAAAGCAATAAAACACTTCGGGATGA
Source organism: bacterium (assembly GCA_040755795.1). Taxonomy (NCBI): domain Bacteria; species bacterium. The sequence goes on from JBFLXS010000650.1 coordinate 894, forward strand.
AGTAAAGAGGGTTGAACAAAAAGTTGATGTTATGGATAAGAAGATAGAGAATGTAAAAACTGAACTTAGCCAGCGTATGGACAGGCTGGAAGAAGGACAGAAGAAGCTGGAAGAAGGACAGAAGAAGCTGGAGGAGGGGCAAAAGACTATGGACAAAAAGATCGACAAACTCGATGAAAAGATGACAAAGAGGCAGGATGAAATTGAAGGGAAAGTGGATACTGTTTATCAGAAGGTCATTATAGGACATTAATCCGCCAAAGGCGGATTGCGGTGTTTTATGAAGACTAAAAATAAACCCAAAATTATATCATAAAACAATGAAAAATACTACCTACCATTTCTGGTAGGTGACAAGAAAGAAACAAATCGATATAATTTCAGCCATTACAATACACCCTGTTAGAAAAATTACCAGCAGACAGGGTTGGGTATTTTAATAGGTTATTTTTAAGCAACCAACAATATTTTCTAACAGGGTAAACAATTAAGGGGGGGATATTGTGAGGGGTGGGAATAAAGATAAAACATTAATAGGATTTTCGAGGAGGAAGCACCATTAGTTTAGGTATAACTAAAATTATACTTAAGTTAATGGTGTTTTTTATTTTTTAGTGATTACACAGATTTTAGAGGAGATTACACGGATTATGGGGAACAGG